>DASRJB010000568.1:0-5199 GCA_035649715.1 Pirellulaceae bacterium | reverse complement strand
CTGCGGCGATTCGACTTGCGGCGGAGAGGACGAAGGCGCTGGCTCGCGCGGTGCTTCGGGCGGGCGCGGCACGGGCAACGGCCACGGGGGCGGCGGAGCGGGCCTCTCGCCCGGGCCCTCGACGACAGGCCCCGGACCAGGACCACGCGGCGCGCTGCTTGTTGCGAACCAGCCGATCACGCCGCTCAGCGCGACCAGCAACAGCGCGGCAGCGCTGATCAGCACCCACAATGGCAAGTCGGCGCTCCGCCGCGGCCTGGCCGGCTTGGGCTGAACCACGGCGAGCGGCACCTGCTCTGCGACCGGCGGCGGAAGAGGCGATGCGACCGGCAGCGACTTCTGCGCGCCGTCGAGCCGCCACATCGCGGGCTGCGGGCCCAGCTCCAGCAGCCGGCGGGTTAGATCTTCGGTTGGCGCAGCCAGGAGCGTCGCCGGATCGCGGAAGCTCGTGGCGCTGGCGACTTCGGCGAGCTGCGCCGGCGAATGCCAGCAGCATTGCTCAGCGGCCGCCGCCGCATCTTCGCTCAAGCCGCCGTCGAGCCAGGCCGCGACGTCTTCGGCCGCCATTTCCGGCAGCTCGCCCGCATCGAGCAGGTCCACGGCCAGCGCGACGCGCGGCCACTGCCAGGCGGCGTCCGGCGACGACTCGCGCCAGGCTTTCCACTCGGCGCAGTGCTCTCCTCTGGCCAGCCGCTGCGACCAGTCGAGAAGCGTCAGGAGATCGGGCGCCGGATGGTTCATGGGTCCTCTTCGCCAAGGGCCGCGCGGAGCCGCTGCTGAATGCGGGCCAGCGTCGGGCCGATGGAGTTCACGGGCATGTCGAGCTGCTCGCTGATTTCGCGGTAGGTGCAGCCGCCCCAGTAAAACAAGCGGGCGATTTGCTGCTGTCGCTCGCCGAGTTGATCCAGCCCGGCGGAGAGCCGGTCGAGGTCCTCGCCGCCGATCAGTTTTGTTAGCGGGCTGTCGTGCGGCGGGCCGGCGAGGGCGTCCAGCGGCGGCCCGGCGGCCGGCCGCGCGGGATCGCGCCGGCGGGCACTGAGTCGGCGCAGGACCATCCGCCGCGTCACCACGCAGAGCCACGTCGAGAGGGTGCTCCGCCCCTCGAACCGCCGCAGCATTGCGAACCCGCCCGCGACCAGCGCCGCGAAGACCTCGGCCGTTTGGTCCTCGGCGTCGGCCACCGCCAGGGGCTGGTTCGCCTCGCGGGCCGCCACCAGCACGCGGGTCAGGATCAGCCGCTGGTAGCGCTCGACGAACTCGCGCCAGGCCGCGGCGTCGCCGCCGGCCAGCCGCTGCACGAGCGCCAGATCGGCCGCGTGCGAGGCAGGGCCGCTGTCCGCGGAGCGGATTACTCCTACCTGGTCTGGCTGGGTGCTGGCCACGGCCGAAGCCTCGGCGGACGCACGTGCGGACTCGGAATCGAGCCGTCAGGCGCGGCCGCCCGCCCTCGGCGGACGGTACGGCGGCTCGCCTCTGGATGAGCCGCCGCAAGCACGCGCCTCTTCTCACTAGTCCCGTGGCGGCGCAAACCGCCATACTCCATTAGTGTCAATCGCGGCAGCCTTCGTACAGTCCGAGGCGACTTTTTTTCAGATTCTCGATCCCGGGCTGTCCTGACGGCGATCGACGACGACCACCCGCACGTCGCAGACGTTGGTGTGGGTCGGGCCGGTGTGGATCAGGCCGCCGGTCTCTTGGAAGAAGCGGTACGCGTCGTTGCGGCGGAGATAGTCGGCCGGATCGAGGTTGCGGTCGCCGACTCTCACAAACGTCTCGGCGTCCAGAAACGCGCCAGCGGCGTCGGTCGGGCCGTCTTCGCCGTCGGTGCCGCCGGAGAGGAGGCAGAGAGGGCTAGGGCTGGGGGCTAGGGCTAGGGAAGGCAATAGCTCAACCACCGCCGCCAGAACGAGCTGCTGATTTCTCCCTCCCTTGCCCCGGATTTCGGCGGGGGCGAGCTGCACGGTCGGTTCGCCGCCGGTGATGAGGCAGTCGGGGCCGGGCTCGGACTGCATCCGCAGGGCCATGCGGGCCAGGTGCCGGCCGACCTCTTCGGCCGGGCCCTCGAGCTTTGTGGCTGCGTCCATCGCGTGTGAATAGCCGCGGCGCTCGGCTTCCACTCCGGCGGCATCGACGGCGACGGCGTTGTTGCCGATGACACGGTTGGTGACGTTGCTGGGTGTGTGGCTGTGGTTCGCGCCGCGAACCACAGCCTGTGCACGCAAATAGGCCAGCGCCGCCGGCGCGAGCGATTCGTTGCCGCGCAAATATCGCTCCAGAATCGCCAGCGCCTCGGCTGGCGTGGATCGATCCGTCACGGTCGGCCCCGACGCAATCACGTCGAGCGGATCGCCCAGCACGTCCGAGATGATCAACGAAATGAGGCGTCCCGCGCGGCAGGCCCGGGCCAGCCCGCCCCCCTTGATCCGGCTAAGCTGTTTGCGGACGGTGTTTAATTCCTGGATGTTCGCCCCGCCTGCGCTCAGCAGCCGCGTCAGCGCTTGTTTTTCGGCCAGCGAGACGCCTTCCACCGGCGCCGGCAACAGCGCCGAGCCGCCGCCCGAAATCAGGCAGAAGCACAAGTCTTGCGGGCCGAGGCCGCGGACGATCTCGAGGATCTTCTCCGCCCCGTAGACGCCGTCGGTTGTCGGCTCGTTGATGCCAGCGGGGCGGGCCGCGTGCAAGTGGATCGGACTCCCTCGCTGGCGCGTCGGGTTAGTGTCGGCGGGAATACAGTCCGCCGGGACATTCACCCAGCCGGCGAGCTGCTTGGCGGCCAGCAGTTGCGGCCCCAGCGCCGCCGCGAGGCCCGCGGCCATTCCCGCTCCTGCCTTGCCCGCGCCGACGACCGCGATTCGGCCGATCGACGGCAAATCCAGCGTTTCATCCCCAACATGCAGCCAGTCCCCCTCGACCCACACGTTTTCCTGCACCAGCCGATCGCTCCGCACCGCGGCGACGGCGGCGTGCCAGATGGCGAGGGCGTCGGCGCGGAGTTGGACGGCAGAGCGGGGCATGTTTCTGTAGGGAACGCCCTCTGTGGCGTTCTCCGGCGTTACCGGAGGCTCGGCACGCCGCGGAGCGCGTACACTACAGCGCACCTTACCCCATCATCTGCCCGGTCGGCAGCGGGTAGTGGTAGGCCCAGCCAAGCGGGAGCGTGATGCCGGTGATCCAGCGGGCGTCGGCCGAGGCGAGGAAGGCGACGGCGGCGGCCACGTCGTCGGGGCGGCCCATGCCGAGCGGATGGCAGGCCTCGATCTTGGCCCACGTTTCGGGCGTGAGCTGATTGACGTGCTTGTGAATCATCGGCGTGTGCACCAGGCCTGGCGCGACCGCTACGACGCGAATGCCCTTGGGCGCGAGCTCCCAGGCGAGCGACTGCGTAAATCCGATCAGCCCGGCCTTGCTCGCGCTGTAAATCGAGAAGCCCGGACAGCCGCCGAGGCCCAAGGCCGAGGCGATGTTCACGATTACGCCTCCAGGCGAAGAGAGGCACGGCAGCGCCGCCTGCGAAACGGCGATCGCGCCATTGAGGTTGATGTCGAGCAGCTGCTTCCACTCGGCCTCGTCGTGTTTCTCGAGCGAGCGGGCCAGTTCGACGCCGGCGTTGTTCACGACCACGTCGAGCTTGCCGAACTCGCCCAAGCACGCGTCGAGGGCTCGCGCGATGTCGTCGCGCTTGGTGACGTCGCCGGCCGTGTGCACCACGCCGTGCTGGAAGCGGCCGACTTTCTTGAGCAGCCGCTCGGGCACGCTGCGCGAAATCATCGCGACGGCCGCCCCTTCCCGGGCCAGGCGAACCGCGATCTCGCCGCCAATACCGCGGTCGCTCGCCCCGGTGATCAGGGCGACCTTGCCGGCGAAACGCCGCTCTGCCGAAGAGTGCTGGGGGCTAGTGCTGGTGCTAGGGGCGGAGGACATGAGCCTGGTAGCGTGCATTAGCGCAGCGCAATGCACCTGAGTGGGTGACAAGGTGCATTTCGCTCCGTTCATGCACCCTACGATGGCAGTTTATCGGCCGCTAGACTGATTTTCTGAGCGGTTAAGGGCGGCGTCAATGAACGCCCGTTCGTTTTCGGAGTTGACTATGCCGGCTGAGCGGCAGCTTGACGTCTATTTGCTCCCGGCGCTGGTCGAGCCTGCGGAATTGGCCGGAAAAACCGCCGTGGTTATCGACGTGCTGCGGGCCACGACGACAGTCATTCACGCCCTGGCTTGCGGCGCAACGCAAGTGCTGCCCTGCCTTGAGGTTGAAGAGACACTCGAGACGGCGGCTGCGTGTTTGCTGCGCGGCGAGTCCGCGATTCGCGGCGGTGAACGCGGCGGCCGGCAAATTCCCGGGTTTGAGCTGGGCAACTCGCCGGCGGAATACAGCCGACAGGTTGTCGGCGGCAAGACGGTCGTGTTCACGACAACGAACGGCACGCGGGCGATGCTGCGCTGCCGGCAGGCACGGCGGGTGCTGATCGGGGCCTTCGTCAATTTCTCCGCGGTCTGCCGGGAATTGGGCGGCGAGTCTCGGATCGCGCTGGTCTGTGCGGGCACCGACGGGCACGTGACGCGCGAGGATACGCTGCTGGCTGGAGCGATCGCCAGCGACCTGGCCCGCGAGGGCTCGTGGCGCTTGAACGACCAGGCCGAGATCGCGGCCGACAGCTGGCAAACGGCCGTGCGGCTGATGACCGACCGGCCGCTGGGCATCCTGCTCCGCGGCAGCCGCGGCGGGCGGAACCTGATCGACATCGGCCAGGAGAACGACATCGACTTGGCCGCCCAGATCGACAAGTTCGATATCGTGCCGGAACTCGACCTGCTGGCGTGGCGGATTCGCTAGTCAAGGCCGCGACCACTGGTCGCGGTTCTCCCGCAGACCGCGACCAGTGGTCGCGGCTTTGAACCTTCACCGGTAAACTGGCGTCTGTTGTTGTCGGCGAGGCAGGAGCCTCGCGGAAGTGCGTTCCCAGGCGGAGGCTCGGGAACGAGGGCTGAAGAACTGAACCCTGAACTCTGAACCCTCCCATGGAAATGGAAAAGCTCGTCTCGCTGTGCAAGCGGCGCGGATTTTTGTTTCAGTCGAGCGAGATTTACGGCGGGCTCAACGGCTTCTGGGACTATGGCCCATTGGGCGTCGAGCTGAAGCGGAACATCAAGGAAGCCTGGTGGCGGGACATGGTCATCGGCCACGACGACCTCGCGCCG
>DASRJB010000567.1:0-3188 GCA_035649715.1 Pirellulaceae bacterium | reverse complement strand
CTGGCGCATGGAGGCATCGCCGGTGCAGGCCTTGTTCAAGTAGTCTGCGCGCCGGCTTTCGTCGAGCTGCAGAGTGGCGATGAAAAGTTCACGCTCGTTCACGGCGGGACCTCAAGGGTGCTTCCCTCGATATCGATATGCCAGATTGCGACCTGACAAGCGCAAAAGATCATTTCGAAAATCCGGGCCGACCGGAATCCGCGGTCAGCCGTTCTGACTCGATGTAACCCCTCCCAGAATTCAGCTTGGGCCGCCTCAGTCGGACGGACCGGCCTCAGCGGCCCTTCGGCGTCGCGGCGGCACCCAGATCGATCGGCTCCACCGTAAAGGTCCCCTCCTGGCTCCAATCGGTCCAAACATCGTCCACCAGGGCCCGCACCTTCCAGCGCCAGCCGGTGCGATTCGGCTCGGGGACATAGGACTTGCTTTCGTAGCGGTAGGATGACGCTGCGAGCTTCGATTGGCTGACGCTGGGTGCGTCGGCTCTGGCCGCTTTGACGGACAGGTGATACCGGGTCGCACCCGGCACGTCGGACCAATCGAACTCCCAGACCATGGGCTGCTTCGCGCCCAAGGTGCCGTTGGGCAAAGTGCCACTGGAGGCGGGCGCTAGCAGGGTAGGCCCTTTGGCCAGCACCGGCGGCTCCTGCAAGTCGGGCGGAACTGCCAGACCCAGCACTTCCGCAGCTTCGGCGCACAGCTTCCGCACCTCGGCGTCCGCGGTGTAGTCGCTCAATCTCCATTGGGCGGCCACGTTAAATAACTCGCGAGCCTTCTCGGCCTGATTCAGCCGGGCATAGGCCATGCTCAGGAAGAAAAGGTAGACGCTGTCGTTGAAGTCAGGCGCTTGCTGCCGCACCATTCCCAGCGTCTGCGCGGCCGCGTGATAGTCCCCTAGGCGATACTGCGCGACTCCCAGAGGCCGCCAATAGCTGGTGTACCCGGGCACCAGCGTACTGGCTTCCAATGCCAGTTCGAGCGCCCGGGCCGGATCCCGCTGCTGGAGGTCGGTGGCGGTCGCCAGTTGCCAGGCCCGCGAAACCAGGACGTCGGCGAAGCCCCTTCGGAGAATGTCCTTTTGAGCCGTGGTTTTGTTGGTGTCCCTTTGCTGATCGACCGCGTTGCGAAACACATCAATAGCCTCTTCCAGCCGGCCGTAATTACGGAGCAATCGCCCCAGCGCCGGTGAAAGGCCGACAACCGTCGGATCGAGGTTAAAAGCTGCCCGGTACTTGTCGAGTGCCTCTGCTGGGTCGCCATGGCGTTCCAGCGTGCGGCCCAGGGCGAAATGGGCCTCAGCGTCTGTCGGATTCCGCACGATGGCCGCGCGGTACGCGGCGATGGCGTCGTTCAGCTTTTCCTGCATCGCCAGGGCGTCGCCCAGCGTGTAGTAAGCAGGGGCGTAACTCGGATCGAGCGCCAAGGCCTGCTGACAAATCAGAACGGCCTCGTCCGGTCGCTGCTCGGCGAAGAGCGCGACGGCCAGCTGCTGGTGCGCAAGCGCCGATTTCGGCCGGGCGGCCAGGGCCGCCCGGCGAAACGCGGTAACCTCCCTCGATGGCTGTCCTGTTCGAATCAGCGCGTAGGCCAGTTGCAAGTTGATCGAAAAGTCGCTGGGGTGCTGCCGCTGGGCCCGACGAAGAAAGTCAACGGCTGACTGCAGCTCGCCGGCCGTGCTCAGGCTGTTCCCGAGCTGGGCGAGGGTTCGCGTGCGGAGCCGCGCCGGGTCAGCATCACTTGCCAGATCGCGGAGCGTTTGAACGTCCTTGGCCGCCACCGCTTCATACAGCCGCATTTGCAATGAATCCGGATCGACGGCCTGCGAAATGGCAAGCAGCCGCCGCCAGGGCGTTGAAGCCGGCCGCTCGCCAAATTGCAGCCCCTCCGCGGTGCTGCCCAGTGTAAGCGCCAAGTCGAGCTTGATCTGGCTGGCCTTGATCCGCGCCGCGGCTTGTTCAACGGGCAGTGCCTCAATGTCAATGCCGTATTCGCGAATCGCCTGGACGACATCCCCGTATCGCCGTTTGCGCTGGTTCCCAGAAAGGGTATCGAGCCGGATCTCCTCCAGTCTCATGGCCGTTTCCAGGTCTTTCCGCCACTGCTCCACGCGGTGCTTTAAGGGCCCGCGGACGTCGCCCGGCTCGAGCAACCCTTTGGCTTTCTCGACCTCAGCCAGCGCTTCGGGCAGCTCGTTGTCGGCGTAATGGAGCTCGGCCCTCGCGAGAAACGCGTTCACCTCACCAGCCGACTTGAGTCGGCCTGCGGCGCGGTCGCGCGCCGCCCAGCCAAGACTGCCGACGGCAAGCAGGATGGCCGCGGCGACCACCGCGGCGGTGCCCAAGGCAGCCTTGTGCCGGCGGGCGAACTTCCACAGCCGATAGCTGGCCGACGGCGGGCAGGCCAGCACCGGCTCATCTGCCAGGTAGCGCTCCAGGTCGTGGGCGAGGCTGGTTGCCGTCTCGTAGCGGCGGCTGCGGTCCTTCTCCAGGGCCTTCATCACGATCCAGTCGAGCTCGCCGCGAAGCAGCCTGGTCAGCTTCGCGGGTTCCGTGCCGCGATTGGCAGCCAGCGTCGGTAAGCCCTCCGCCGTGCTCAGCTTGGTGCTCGGCCTGGTCGGCTCCTGCTCGCGGATCAGCCGCAGCATCTCCAGCATGCCGGCCGGCGTCTGCGCCGCGCGGCTGAACGGCGGGCTGCCGGTCAATAGCTCATACAGCAGCACGCCCAGCGAATAGATGTCGCTCCGCGTGTCGATGTCGAGCTGGTTGATCTCGGCCTGCTCGGGCGACATATATTCCAGCGAGCCGACGATCGCGCCGAAGCCCGTGACCAGCGTCTTTTCGGTGAGGGGCTGACCAGCCGCCTTGGCCACACCAAAGTCGATGACCTTGGGCACGGGCCGGCCGTCGTACTGGGCGACGAGCACGTTCGACGGCTTGAGGTCGCGGTGGATGATGCCCTTTTGATGGGCGTGCTGGACCGCCTGGCAAACAGGGATGAACAGCTCCAGCCGCTGGCGGGGCGTGAGGCGGTGCTCGTCGCAGTAGCGAGTGATCGGAACGCCGCGAACCAGGTCCATCACGAAGTACGGCCGGCTGGCTGGCGTCGCACCAGCGTCCAGCACACGCGCGATGTTGGCGTGGTCCATCAGGGCCAGCGCCTGCCGCTCGGCCTCAAAGCGGGCGATGACT
>DASRJB010000566.1:0-3937 GCA_035649715.1 Pirellulaceae bacterium | reverse complement strand
GCTGATCTTCGACAACAGCGAGAAGAAGCTCCCCGTCGATGCCCCCGAGGTCCACATCACGCGCCGCGTCTATCGCAGCGGCGAAGGCGAGTACCTGATCAACCGGCAGCCCGCCCGGCTGAAAGACATCCGCGACATGTTCCGCGGCACAGGCGTCGGGGCCGACGCCTACAGCCTGATCGAGCAGGGCAAGGTCGATAAGCTGCTGCAGGCCTCGGCCAGGGACCGCCGGGCGATCTTCGAGGAGGCCGCCGGCATCAGCCGCTTCAAAGCCAAGAAGGTCGAGGCCCAGCGGCGGCTGGAGCGAGTCGAGCAGAACCTGCTGCGGCTGTCGGACATCGTCGAGGAGGTCGAGAACCGCCTGAAGACGGTGCGGGCCCAGGCCGGCAAGGCTCGCCGCTACCGCGAATACAGCGAGCGGCTGCAGCAGCTGCGCACCCAGATCGCCCTGGTCGATTGGCGGCGGCTGACCGAGCAACTGGCCCAGATTGAAACTGAGCTGGTCGCTCTCGCCGAGCAGATTCAAACGGCCGACGCGGAAACGCAGCGGCTGGAGGCGCAGCAGCTGGAGCTGGAAACGGCAGCCGCCGCCGCGGCCGAGGAATTGCACAACTGCGAGAACCAGCTCGGCTTTCTGCGGCAGCACTCCGCCCAGCACCAGGCGACGATCGATCACGAACGCTTGCGCGGCGTCGAGCTGGAAGAGGCGGCCAGGCTGCACGGCAAAAACCTGCTGGCGATGAGCGACAAGGCGGGCGACGTGCGCTCGCGGCTCAAGGCGACGCAGGCCGAAGTGGCCGCGGCCCAGGCGTCGCACGCCGTGGCGGCGACCGCTCTTTGCGATCGCGAGGGACATCTGGTCGAGCTCAGCCGGCGGCAACAGCAGGCCCGTCAGCAGGCCGAGAGCCGGCGGCAGCAGTACATGGCTCAGATGCAGGCGGCCGCAACGCTGGCCAGTCAGGTGGAAGGGGGCCAGACGCAGCTGGCCGCGGTGCAGCAGGCCGTGATCCAACTCCAGCGGCAGCTGGAAGAGCTGGCCGGGAGCGAAGCGGACCTCGCCGCCGAGCAGGCCACTAGCCACGAGCGCGAGCGACAATTGGCGGAGCAGCTCGCGGCACATCAGCAGCAGGTGGAAGCCGTCACGCGTGACCTGGCCGAGAACCGCAACCTGCATGCCTCGCGCGCGGGCGACCTGTCACAGCTGCACGGCCGCCAGCGCGGCATTGTCGAGCGGGCCGAAGTGCTCGCCGAATTCGAGCGTACGCTGGAAGGCATCGGCGCGGGCGTGAAGGAACTGCTGGCCAGGGCGGGAGTCAAGAGTCAGGAGCCAGGAGCCAGTGGCCAGGAGCCAGTGGCGCGGGCCTCTGGCCTGCCCTGGTCGAGTGTCCGCGGAGTTGTGGCCGACTTCGTGCAGGTCGGTGTCGAACACGCCGCAGCGATCGACGTGGCCCTGGGCGACGCGGCTCAGGCGGTCGTCATCGAAGGTGGAGAAGTCGAAGCGTCGGCCCTGATTGCTGTGGCGAGCGATTTGGCAGGACGAGTGATGTTGATCCCGTCGCCGTCGTCGCCCCCTAGCCACCAGCCGCCAGCCACTAGCCACTTCCCCGCCCCCTCCATCGAGCTCACCGCCGACATGGCCAGCGGCGTTCACGTCATCGCCCGGGCCGATAAGCTGGCCCTGTGCCCGGATGAAATGCGGCCGCTCGTGGCTCAGCTGCTCGGCCGCACGTTCATTGTCCGCACGCTGGACGACGCCTTCCGCCTGCGGGCCAAAGCGCCGCCGGGCACGCGCGTCGTCACCGCCGCCGGCGAACTGCTCGACGAGCAGGGCGCGGTCGCCTTCGGCCCGCGCCAGTCGGCGACGAGCCTCGTCTCGCGGCGGAGCCAGCTGCGGGCGGCCCGCCTCGACCTGGCCGTACTCGATCAGCAGATCGAAGACGCCCAGCGCGAAACGGCCCACCTCAAGCGCGAGATCGAGCGGCACGAGGCGGAGCTCGCTCGGCTGCACGAGCAGGGCAAATCGCTCGACCAGCAGGTGGCTAGCGAGGGGGCGACGCAGCGGACGCTCGCGCTTCGCGCTGCGCAGCTCGAGCAGCAAACGGCTGCGGCGCAGCGATCGCTCAACGAATCGAAGATCCGGCGGCAGTCGCTCGAGGCCGGTCTGGCGCAGGCCAGCCGGAACCTGGTCGTCGCGCAGTCCGCCGCCGGGCAGTTTCAAGCGGCGATCGCCGGGCAAGAGCAGGAGCTGCTGGAGCTCGACGCCGAGCGCCAGCAAGCCGCCGGCGAGGCTACCGCCGCCAAGATCGAACTGGCTCGCTGCGACCAGCGATTGGAGAGCCTGAGGCTCCGCCTGACGCAATTCGAAGACGACAGCCGCGAGCGCGAGCGGGCAATTGCACAGGTCCGGCAGCAATGGAAACAGGCTCAGCAGCGGCAGGAGGCCTCGCAGCTGGCCGCGCTGGCCGCTGGGGCCGAGCTGGCGGAGCTGGCACTCAAGCAACAGTCGCTCGGCCGCCAGATGTGCGACTGTCTGGCCCGGCGCGACGCCGCCGCGTCCGGCCGCGCGGCGCTCGTCGAGCAGCTCAGCGGGCTCCGCCGCCGCACGGCCAAACTGCACAGCGAGGAGCACCAGCAGCAGCTGGCCGCCGAGCAGGTCCGCCACGAGCGGAAGACGCTTGCCGACCGGATGCGCGACGATTACAGCATCGACCTGGCCGCCGCGGCCGCCGAGTCGGCGACCCACCAGGCCGCCGAGGAGCGGGCCGCGGTCGAGCAGGAGATCGAATCGCTCCGCCGCAAGATTCAACAGATCGGCGCGGTCAACCTCGACGCGCTGGACGAGCTGGACGAATTGGAACAGCGATTCGCGACGCTCTCGGCCCAGCACAAGGACCTGACCGACGCCAAGGAGTCGCTGGCCCGGATCATCCACAAAATCAACGCCGACAGCCGGCGGCTGTTCCTGGAAACGCTGGAGGCAATCCGCGTTAACTTTCAGGCCCTCTATCGCAAGGCGTTCGGCGGCGGCAAGGCCGACATCGTGCTGGAAGAGGGAGTCGATGTGCTGGATTGCGGCGTCGAGATCATCGCCACGCCGCCGGGCAAGCCGTCGTTCAACAACTCGCTGCTCTCCGGCGGCGAAAAGGCCCTCACAGCGGTGGCCCTGCTCCTGGCCATCTTTCAATTCCGCCCCAGCCCGTTCTGCGTGCTCGATGAGGTCGATGCGCCGTTCGACGAGGCCAACATCGGCCGGTTCATCGACGTGCTCAAGGATTTCCTCGGCTGGACGCGGTTCGTGATCGTCACGCACAGCAAGAAGACGATGACCGCCGCCACCACGCTGTACGGCGTGACGATGCAGGAGTCCGGCGTCTCCAAGCGGGTCAGCGTCCGCTTCGACGACGTCACCGACGACGGGCACATCCGCCAGGCGGCCCTCGACCGCGCCGGCGACGAGGCGGCCGAGAACGCGGCGTAGGTGCGCGGCGACGCGGATTCCCTTTTCGGCCGGGCAGGTGTACAATAGTAGGCGTCGGGTTGGACGCCTGCCGACACTGGGAGCGAGACTATGAGTGCTGCCGCCGCGGTTGCAGCTCCGGTCCAGAACGAGAGGGCCGCGAGGGTTGCAGATCCTCGGATCGTTCTTCGCGACGTGCCCTGGGAGACGTACCAGATCCTCCGCCGGGCCGAAGCGAACAACCACTTGCGGATGATTTACGATCGCGGAAACCTCGAAATCATGTCTCCACTCAAGCGGCACGGAAAGATCGCCACCCTGCTCGATCACATGTTTCATGCCTGGACACTTCACTGCGGCACTGAAATCGAATCGGGTCGCGACATGACCTGCGACCGCGAGGACATGAAAAAGGGATTGGAGCCCGATCTCTGTTACTGGACGATCCATCAGCCGCTGGTGCATGGCAAGGATGAAGTC
>DASRJB010000565.1:0-5482 GCA_035649715.1 Pirellulaceae bacterium | reverse complement strand
GCCGATGTGTGTACTCTGCCAGTTGGAATTTACGAACAGGGCATTGCACCATTCCAAGCGATGATCGCGGTATCTGAGATCGTATAGGGACACGATTGAGAACCCGTGATCGGCTAAAATGCCGAAAACCTGATCGTATCTGGCCTGCCCGTCGTACATCTCGGTGAATGTAATCTCGGCAAACACAAGATGAACGCGATTCCCGACGAACATTTCCCGTGAACCTCGCAGAACTTCGAGGTCAAACCCCTGGGTGTCCGTCTTAAGCACATCAATTCGCTCAATCCCGCGTTCGGCGCAATACGTGTCCACGGTTGATACTTCAACCTCGCATGTTCCCAATGTTTCCCAGGTGTCGTAATCTCGTCCCGGCGGCAAGATCGAGTTCAGAACGGAATGACGATGACAAATCAAGGGCGCCGTTCCTGGCTTTGCTCCGAGGGCAACGTTGTTGGCGGTTACTCCCTTCAGACTCTTCGCCGTGGCCGCTAATCGGTCAAATGTCTCCGGAGCTGGCTCGAATGAGTGCACCGAAGCCTGTGGCCAGCGCGCCTTGAATTCGCGAGCCGTTTGGCCCTCATTGGCACCAATATCCAAGATTAGTGGCGATTGAGCGGTCAAGAGCCGCTGAATATCGAGGATCCAGTATCTGCCGGCGCACTCCCCCACGGTTGTCGGTGAATACCGGATGTCGTAGCCGAAGCGTCCAATAAGGCGCTTAATAAGTTCAGTAAACAAACAGAGTCTCCGCTTTATTGTCGAGGACTAGGGACTCTTGTCTGCTGCCGCTTCCCTAGCCTTACCCACTAGCCCTAGCCCTTGGAGCCGCTTCAGCGGCGACCAGAACGCCTCAGCGATCGACTCGCGGAGCGTCGTATAGCCCCGTTGGCGCGCACTCACGCGGTAGTGCTTCGGCAGGCCGTCAACGCGAATGGCGGGGCGCATAGGGCGGGGGCTGGGGGCTGGGGCTGGGAAGGAGTGGCTAGTGCTGGTGGCTAGTGGCTGGCTGCGTCCCCAGCCCTAGCGCTCGCCCGAGCCATTGAATTCTTTGGACTCTATGTATACAATTATGCTCAATGCGGTGCGGCCGCGTGGTCGAGTGGTCCCGGCGTGCTACGCAGCCGCGACTGCAGGACGGAGTGACGCAAATTGAGGAAAGTCGTTTACGTCTAGCGCGCACGTTCGGCCTCTCTCGAAACTCTCTAACGCTTCAAACGCTAATGTGGTTGTCACGGCCAAATGTCGTCATAAGTCATGTATGGGTATATACTTGCGTCTAATGCTAATGTCGGGGAGGCGTGTTTTCCGGATTGACGGCTGACCCTCCGAAAGGCGTGCTGACGTACCGAATCGCCTCGGACTAGATGATGTCGGCAAAGGTCCGTTCGACGCGGCGGAAGTAGAGGCAGCTGAGGATCAGGAGGCCGGCGGTGACGGCCAGGGAGACTGCGAGCGAGTAAGTGTCCAGCGGGCGGCCGAGGGCGGCGTTGCGGAAGTTGAGGATCAGGCCGTAAGCCGGGTTCAGCGGCAGGACGACCTGCCAGCGGGGGCCGACCATCGTGGCGTCCATGAAGACGCAGGGGGTGGCGAACATCCAGAGCTGGACCATGAACGGGACCACGTAGCGGAAGTCGCGGTAGGCCACCGTCAGGGCCGAGAGGAGCGTGCCGACGCCGAGGGCCGCCGCCGTCAGGCCGACGAGGATCAGCGGAACGAGGAGCAGGCCGGCCGACGGCCAGACGCCGTAGTAGAGCATCAGGACCAGCAGCATGCCGAAGGCGATGCCGAAATCGACCAGACCCACGCCGATCGCACTGGCCGGCACGAACAGGCGGGGGAAGTAGACCTTGGTGATCAGGTTTTGGTTGCCGACGACGCTGCTGGCGGCGGAGGCGATGGCGTTGCTGAAGAAGGTCCAGGGCAAGAGGCCAGCGAAGGCGAACAGCGGGTAGGCGATCGAAGAGGAGGGCATCTCGGCCATCCGGCCGAAGAAGATGCTGAACACGACCATCTGGGCAAAAGGCTGCAGCACGGCCCAGGCCGCGCCGAGCACGGTCTGCTTGTAGCGGACTTTCACGTCGCGCCAAACCAGAAAACAGAGCAGCTCGCGATAGCGCCACATTTCGGCGAAATCGACGATCTGCCAGCCGGGCCGGGCCTGGATGACGGTCAGGTGCTCGTCGGGCAGGTGAGGCTCGGCGTGCTCCCGATCGACGGGCGCCAGGGCGGCGGCCGCTGCGTCGGCGGTTTCGGTTTCGATGAGCGTGCTCAAGGAGCTGAAGCGTACGAGGAAGGAGGTCAGGCCACGGCGTACTGGCGGGCGTAGTATTCGCGATAAGCGCCGCTCTTGACGCGGCGCCACCAGCTTTCGTTTTCGATGTACCAGCGGACCGTCGCCGCCAGGGCGGCCGGCCAGGCCGAGCGCGTCGGCTGCCAGCCGAGCTCGCGACGGATCTTGGAGGCGTCGATGGCGTAGCGGCGGTCGTGGCCCGGGCGGTCGGGAACGTACTTGATGAACTCGCGGCCCTTGCCCATCAGCTCCAGCAGCGTGTGCGTGAGCTCCAGGTTGCTGCGTTCGTTGTTGCCGCCGATGTTGTAAACCTCGCCGGCGCGGCCGCGCTCCAGCACGGTCAGGATCGCCTCGCAGTGGTCGTCAACGTGCAGCCAGTCGCGGACGTTTTGCCCGTCGCCATAGAGCGGGACCTGCTGGCCTTCGATCAGGTTGGTGATGAACAGCGGGATGACCTTTTCCGGGAACTGGTAGGGGCCAAAGTTGTTCGAGCAGCGAGTGGTGACAACGTCGAGGTGGAACGTGTGGTGGTAGGCATGCACGAGCAGATCGCTGGCGGCCTTGCTGGCGCTGTAGGGGCTGCTGGTCGTGATCGGCGTCGTTTCGGTGAAGAGCAGGTCGGGCCGCCCGAGCGGGAGCGAGCCATAGACCTCGTCGGTGCTGACGTGCAGCAGGCGGCCGCGAAAGCCGCCGCGGCCGTCGGCCCAGACGGTGCGGGCGGCGTCGAGCAGCGTCTGCGTCCCCATCACGTTCGATTCGATGAACGGCCGCGAGTCCTGGATCGAGCGATCGACGTGGCTTTCGGCCGCGAAGTGGACCACGGCGTCGCAGCGGTCCAGCAGCCGCTCGACGAGCGGGCGGTCGAGGATGTTGCCGCGAACGAACTCGTAGCGGGGATCGCTTTCGAGGTCGGCGAGGTTTTCCGGATTGCCGGAATAGGTCAGACAATCGAGGTTCGTAATCTGATAGTCCGGGCGCTGATCCAGAGCGAAGCGCACGAAATTCGAACCGATGAAGCCGCAGCCTCCGGTGACGAGCAGACGTTTGGTCATGCGGCGGCGGGCTCCAGTCGGGTGATGGTTTCGGCGAGCGAATCGCGCCAGTGGGACAGCGGGCCGATCGCGGCGGTGGTGAGGGACAGGTCGAGGACGCTGTACGCCGGCCGCGGCGCGGGCCGCGGAAACTCCGCGGTCGTGCAGGGCTCCACGCGGCAGGCCGCGCCGGTAAGGCGGACGATTTCCGAGGCGAGTTCGAACCAGGTGCAATTGCCTTCGTTCGAGACGTGATAGATGCCGCGGCAGCCGCGGGCCAACAGTTGCCAGCTGGCCGCGACGAGCGCCTCGCAGGCCGTGGGTCGGCCGCGCTGGTCGTTGACGACGCGGAGCACGGGCCGCTCGGCCGCGAGGCGGGCGATCGTGCGGACAAAATTCTTGCCCCAGGCGGCATAGAGCCAGCTGGTGCGGAGAATGAGATGCGGGCCGGCGGCCTCCTCGATCAGCTGCTCGCCGAGCGCCTTGCTGGCGCCGTAGATATTCAGCGGCCGGCGCGGCGTCTGGACCGGATAGGGCGCGGAGGCGAGCCCGTCAAAAACATAGTCGGTCGAGTAATGGATGAGCGGAACGTTCAGCTCGGCACAGCGGCGGGCGAGGATGCCGACACCGAGGCCGTTGATCGCGTGGGCGTCGATCTGCCGGACCTCGCAGCCATCGACGTCGGTCGCGGCGGCGCAGTTGATGACGGCCCGATGGCGGCCGTGGACTGCGCCGCGCACGGACACCGCTGAGCGGAGGTCGCATGCCTCTGAGGAGGGTGCTTCGAATGCGCAGTCGGACTCATCGAGCAGCGCCTTCCAGGCGCGGCCGAGCATGCCGCTGCCGCCGAGCAGCAGGATCGGGTTGTCGCTACCGCCTTTCACTTGTGCTCTACGCTCCAGGAGAATCCGGCGACGCTGTCATACGCTCGCCGCTCTTCGTCGGGCTGCTGGGCGCTATAGGCCTTGGTCACGTAATACAGGAGGCCAGCCGGTTCGTGGCCGACCGTCGCCGCGCCGTGCCACAGCGGCGGCGGAATGATGAGGATCCCCGGCTTCTTCTCGCCGATGACGGTCCGCCACGTGCGGCCGTCGTCGCGGTGAATGCCGACCTTGATGTGGCCCATCAGCACGAGCCAGAAGTCGGCCTGGTGCTGATGGCGGTGCCAGGCCTTGATGACGCCGGGGTAGGTCACCGAGTAATTGATCTGCCCTTCTTTTCCCATCACGCCTTGCAGCTGGTTCATGATCGACCAGCCGCGGTCGTCGGCAAAGATCGCCGCGGGCATAAATACCGGCTGCGATTCGGCCAGAGCGCGGGCGTGGGCCGCGGCCACATCGCCGGCCTGGGTGGGAACGGCTTCGATTTTGTTGAACGAGGTCATGACGCAGATGTACCGAGTCGCGGAGTCCTCCGCTCAGATGGTCAGCAGCTCGACGGCCAGCGGCGGCGGCGCTTTCGCGGGAGCAGGCGGGCGGGTGGTCGAGTGGGCGTGATTCGCGCCGCCGCCGGCGACGAGCGAGCTGGCCCGCAGCAGGCTTTCGAACGTGCCGGCGTCGGTCCACCAGCCGTCGAGGATCTCGCAGGTCAAGTCGCCGCGCTGGAGGTAGTAGTTGTTGACGTCGGTGATCTCCAGCTCGCCGCGCCTCGAGGGCTTGAGCGTGCGGCAGACGTCGAACACGTCGGCGTCGTAGAAATAGATGCCGATGACCGCCTTGTTGCTGGGAGGATTTTCGGGCTTCTCGATGATCTCGTCGATCCGGCCGTCGTCGCCGAGCCGCACGACGCCGAATCGCTGGGCGTCGGTAACTTCCTTGAGCAGGAGCTTCGCGCCGCTCCGTTGGGTGAAGAAGTCGCCGGCGGCGCGGCGGATGTTGCCCTGGATGATGTTGTCGCCGAGCACGACGCAGATCTTATCGCCCTCGGCAAAATCCTCGGCAAGCTTGAGCGCGTCGGCAATTCCGCCTTCGCCTTCCTGATAGGCGTACTCCAGGTGCTTAACGCCAAGCTGCTTGCCGTTCTTGAGCAGCTTCAAAAAGTCGCCGGCGTGCTCGCCGCCGGTCACGATCATGATGTCCCGGATGCCCGCGTTCAGCAGGCATTCGATCGGGTAGTAGATCATTGGCTTGTCGTAGACCGGCAGCAGATGCTTGTTGGTCAC
>DASRJB010000564.1:0-11275 GCA_035649715.1 Pirellulaceae bacterium | reverse complement strand
TAGCCGGCCGCTGGCCGCGCCAGGCGGCACAGCCGCCGAACAGGATACTCGCCAACAGCGCCAGCCGCAGGCAGCCATTCATCGTTCGGGCCCTCCCGGGGGCGGGCTCAGTCGCGGCGGAGGCAGCGGCTGCGCGGGCAGCAGCTCCTGCGGCAGGCGCAGAGCGCCTGCGGGCGGCGGCGGCGTCAGGATGTCGCGCGTGGGGCCGACTTGCCCGTAGTCGTCCGAGGCAGTGACCTCCAGCGGCCCGCCGAACTCCGGCGGATCCTTCCAGGGAAAACCGCGGCGGGAGTAGTCGATGTGCCGGCCGGTGAGCGGCGCCAGGCCACGATGGAGGTATTCGTGAATGCTCTCGTTCTCGAAGCCGCCCGCGGCGACGATCTGGTCGCGGAGGGCGACGGCCTCGCGGCTTTGCGGGTCGTAGTGTATCGCCAGGTTGACCTGCTTCATGGCGGTCAACATGTCCCCCGCGCTGAACGCGGCCCGCGCCATCCGCAAGTGATGCTGCCCGATGTTGCGGCGGCCGAGCGGGCTCATCTTGTCGAAGTAGACGTCCTGCCGCTGGGCAAATTCGTGGCCCAGCTTCTGCCCCTCCTGGCACATGAACGGCTCGGAGACGATCCGCGGTGTGATCAGCACGATGATCTCGTTGCGGTCGATCGTTTCCGTCTTCTGACGGAAGACCGGCCCCAGCCAGGGCAGCGAACCCAACAGCGGGATCTGGTTCGTCACCGTGGTCAGGTCCTCGCGGATCAGCCCGCCGATGACGACCGTGCAGCCGTCGGGGCAGAGCACGTTCGTCGTGACTTGCGTGACTTGCTTCTGCGGCAGCGACAGGCCCTGCTGGACTTCGACCGAGCCGGTCGAAAGTTCCGGGTGGACCTCCAGGCGGATCAGGCCATCGTTGCCGATGAACGGGCGAATCCGCAGCAGTGTGCCGACATCGAGGAAGTTGACGGTCTGCGTGGCGGCGCTTTCGGTCACGGTGGTGCTGACGTAGCCCAGCTCTTCGCCGATTTGAATTTCGGCCCGCTGCTTGTCGAGACAGGTCAGCCGCGGCGAGGCGATGACGTTGGTGTCGCCGATCGTCTCCAGGGCCTCGATGAACAGCGTCAGGCTGGCGTCCATGAAGCCGAACTTGAGGCCGCCGTCGGCGACGCTGATATTGGCGAGGTTCGCCGGCGGCGAGCCGCTGATGAGGCGGGCGTTGGCGTTGTCGCGGAGCGCCTCAAAGTTGACGCCAAACTTGTATGTATCGCTGAGGCTCACGCTGAGGATCATCGCCTCGATCGCCACTTGCCGCGGCTTGACGTCCACCTCTTCGAAGATCTGATCGATCTGGACGATCACGGAAGCATAGTCGCGGACGATCACGACGTCGGTGCCGGCGAAACCGTTGCCGCCGGTCTTGTTCTGATCTTGAGGGATGTCGATCTCGGACGGGCTGCTGACGGTGATCTTGCCGATCACCGGCGTGAGCAGCGACGTGAAGAGCTGCTGCAAGTCAGCGGCCTTGACGTAATTGGGCCGGTAGACTCGCGTGCGGATTTCGTCCTGCGACTGGTCCATCTGGAGCAGCTCGGCGGGCGTGCCCACGTAGATGATGTTCCCCTCGCGGCGGGCGACGAAGCCCGTCGTTTTCAGAATCGCGGCCAGCGCAGTTTCGACGCTCACGCCCGAGAGGTTGGCCGTCACCGAGCCCGTGACGCCGCGGCCGGCCATGATGTTCAGGCCCGCCTGCTGGCTCAGTTGCTCCAGGACCACGCGAATGTCCGAATTCTGCGCGTTAATGCTCAGTTTGCCGTCACCTTCGTCCTCGATCCGGTCGCCGCCGGCCAGCGGATCGGCGGGTGGAATGGCGGCCGCCGGCGCCGCGGCCAGCGGTGGTGCGGCTGCCGGCGCAGCCGGAGGCGGCGCTTGCTGAGCTTCGGCCAGTTGATCTTGCAGCAGCGAGACTGCCCGCATTACCGAGGCCTGCCGCCGCTGAGACGACTGCTCAATCTCGAGCATCGATTCGTGCAGCTCATTGATTCGCGCCGCCACCGGATCGCGATACGGCGCGGAAACCGGGGCCGGCGTCGCCGCCGGCGCTACAGGAGGCGCTTCAGCCGCCGCCGGCGCCGCGGCCCTGGCCTGCCTCGCCACTGGCCTGGCGGGCTCGCGCAGGGCCAGGCCCAGCGCCACGGCAATGCCCAGCGCCAGCGAGACGGCGATCAGCGTGATGCGAAGCAGCGTTGGCATAGGTCGTCCGTGACCAGGTCCTCAATCGCTCTGTTTCGTCCGTTCAATCTGGTCGCCCTTGGCCAATCCCGGCTGGGCGAACAGCAGCACGTAGGTCTTTCCTCTGCGTTCCAGTTCCACGCCGCGACCGGTGACTCGCACCAGGCGAAACTCCACCGCTCCGGGCCGTCCGGCCTCGCCCTGGATTCGAATCGTGCTTCCTTCGCGATAGGTGTCGCCGTTGATCGTTGCCGTCCGCCGCTGGTTGCCGATCATCACGCTGCTCAGCACCAGGCCCGCCTGCGCCGGATCGAGGTCCGCGCCGGCAATTAGCGCCTGGGCCCCGCTCGCGGTTGGAACCGCCGCGGCCGCAGTTCGCGGCGCTGCGATTCCAGCGAACGGATCGGTCCATTGGTTGTCGAAACCGGCCGACGCCATCCTGCCGTCTTGCGCGATCGCCTGCCGGACTTTCTCCCAGCGGAACTTGCTCGCGCGGCGCTTGGTTTGTGCCGCTGGCTCCTCGGGATCATCCTTCAGGATTAGCTCAGCGGCTCCGGCACCGGCCCCCTTTCGTTCCCCCTGCGAAAGCCAGCCCCAGACCAGCGGCGCCCAGAAGTACAGAGCCACCAGAGCCATAACGCCCAGGGCGGCTGCCTTTTTGGGATTCGCCGCTAGGTCGCGGCCGAGTCGTTTCGCTAATTTGTCCAGTTTCACGGTCGCACCAGATGCCAGCACGTTTGGCGCAGGCTAGTCCGGCTCCTCAGTTATCGGCCCGCACCGGCCCGCCTAATCGGGATAAACGGCACGGTCAACAAAAATCGTCAAAGTCAATTCGCCCCGCAATTGGTTATTCGTTTCGTCGGTGGCCGTCAGCCGCAGGTCGCGCATCCAGATCGTTCCCCGCAGCGATTCCATCCGCCGCAGCAGGTCGAACGTCTCGCGGAATGCGCCCTGAAACTGGAGCGTAACGTTTTGCTGCGCGACGGCCCGCAGCTCGACGGCCGGCAGTGGATCGAGCCGGTCCATCTTCACGCCGGCCGCCTCGGCCTGCTTCGTCAGGTTTGCCAGGTGGCTGATCAGCTCGGTGTGCCGCGGCGCTTCATCCCGCCATTGTCGGCTGACCTCGCGGGTCTGGGCCAGCCGCTCGCGGGCCTGCACCAGCGGCCGGGCCAGGCTCTGGGCATGCAGGATCTGCTGCTGCCGCTCCTGCACCTGCGACTGGAGCAGGCTGATCGACCGCTGGCACGGAATGAAGACAAACACCACGTACCCGACGGCCAGCGCTGCCAGCAGCGCCGTGATGATCCACGTCCGCGGTTTGCCCGAGCGGGGCGAGGCAATGAGCTTTTTCATCCGCCGCCTCCGCTTGGAGCGTTGCCATTTCCGCGGAGGCGCGTCCACGATTGCCCCCGGCCATCGGTGGGCGGGGCCGGCGGGCCCTCGCTGCCGCGCTGCCCGTAGCCCGGATGCACGATCAGCCGCAGCGTGAATCGGGTTCGCGGCGGGTCGTGGGTCGAGTCGGATTCGAGCGACTTGATCTGGGCCGCCGCAATCAGCGAAGACCCGTTCAGGAGTGCCACGTACTCGTGCAAATCGGCGGCTTCGGGCGTGAACCCTTGAAGCTGAACGATCGTAGCCTTGAAGTCCATCTCCTGCTGCAACTTCGCGAGATCG
Organism: Pirellulaceae bacterium; assembly: GCA_035649715.1. Lineage (GTDB taxonomy): Bacteria > Planctomycetota > Planctomycetia > Pirellulales > Pirellulaceae > CAYLLN01. Next base: position 7,381 of record DASRJB010000564.1, on the reverse strand, counting down.
TCTTCAGCCGGCTGAGGCTTCGCGGCGGGCTCTGTCTCCGGGCCACGATGGAGCGGGGCGGCATGCGGCGCGTCGCGCGGCAGCTCCTCATCGCTGACGTGAATCTGCGTCAGGCGGATCGACTTGGGCAGCGGCCGCACGACCTGGGCCAGCAGCTGCGTCCGCGGCCAGGGGTGCTGCAGGTAGGTGAACAGGCTCGCCTCGTGGGCGGATTTGGCGATCTGGGCCTGCAGGTTGGCCAGCTCCCGGACCTGCGTCTGCGAGGACAAAAACGATTCTTCCAACGCCGCCAGCTGGCGCTTCAGGCTGACTCGGAGCCAGACCTGGGCCGTGAACGCCGATGAGATCGCGCCGCCGAACAATACGACCACCGCGCACCACCAGATGCGGGCCTTGCGCAGCGCCGCTCGCTGACGGTAGATGTCGGGCAGGAAGTCGATGTTCTTCATGTTTCAGGCAGGGTTCAAGGTTCAAAGTTGCAGAGCCGGTAACATGTAACCTTGAACCTTGAACTTGAATTAGTTGAGTTCTCGCATCGCCAGTCCCGCCGCAACGTCCCATTGGCCCTTGCGGCCGACATTGGGAATCTGCGGCAACCCACGGAAGGGATCGCTGAGCTCGCATTTCAGGTCGAGCTGCTTGCCGACCGCCTCGACCAGCTGGGGCGTCGCCTCGCCGCCGCTCATCACCATCCGCACGATCGGCTGGCCGCGAAACGTCACGCTGTGGTAGCGGACGCACATGGCCAACTCGCTGGCCAGGCGCTCCACGATCGGCCGCGTGGCGGCGGCGACGCTCTTGGCCACTTCCGGGTCCTGCAGCTCGGCCCGCCGGTCGCCGTTGTGCTTGCGAAGCGAGACCGCATCGGGCAAGGCCATCTTCAGGTGCCGGGCCACAGCCTGATCGAAGCTCTGGCCGCCGATATCGATGTACTTCACGAACAGCAGCTCGTCGGCCTGCACGATCAGCGCTGCCGTGCGCGTGTAGCCGATGTGCACGAGCAAGGCCCGCGCCAGCTTGTCGTCTTCGCGGCGGAACTGCAGCGTGTAGCTGCGGACCAGTGCCGCCGGCTCCACATCGACGGCCACCGGGTGCAACTTAGCGCGCTCAACCGTATCCAGCGCCTGCTGCAGGACCGTCCGCTGGACGGCGAAGACGATCACCTCCCGGAGCGTCTGGTCTCCCTGGCGCACGTCGGCCGCCTCGAGATAGCGGATTTCCGCTTCGTCGATGCCGAAGGGCACGCGGCTGACCGCCTCCTGGGCCACGTGCTGGTCGAGCGACGCTCCCGTTTGCTTGGGCACGCGCACGCTCTGCAGGCAGAGCTGCTTGTCGTTCAGACAGAGCACCGCCTCGCGGCCCCGGAAGTCGCGATCGTCCAAGCCGCGCTTTAGTCCCTCGACGATCCGATTCGCCTGCTGCTCGGGCGTCGCCTGGTCGCTCAAGGCCGGCAGCTCGACCCGCGCCGCGTCGATCAATCGCGAGTGGTCGCCGCTGAACTGCACCAGCTTGAGCGCGCGAGCGCCGATGTCCACGCCGATGGGGCTGAAGCGTCGTTTGGGGAGCCAGCGAACCATGGGGCGAATTCCGCGAGAGTCTAGAACTGAATCGCGGCCACGGCCGGAGGCAGCGCGCCTTGGAGCGGTCCGATTTCGGACAACCCGGTGATCGGATTGATGTGGACCGAAATGTAGCGCTGCGATCCGCCCTGACCGCAGGCCAGCCACACGACCGTTTCATACTTGGTAGTCGTGCCGCCCAGGGGAGTGAATTCGACGTTGCCGGCCGCTTGCCCCCCGCCTTGCATCACGACTGCACCCACCAGTCGCACCCCGGGCTCGGGGAGCGGCAGATCAGCCAGTCGCGTTGTCTGCTGATCGGGCGCGTCGCTGTTCTGCCTGAAAGGCGAGCGGGGTAGCGCATTGAGCAGCGAGTTGGCCCCGCTGTGCCGCAGGAAGTAGCGATTCTGAGCAGGCTGAAAGACAACCTGATACGTCGAGTTGTGCGCGACGGCCAGGGCGCGGGTGTAATCGAGGTCGGCCGCGACGACCTGGGCCGCGGCGTCCAGCCGCTCGGGCAGGTCGCTCGTGAGCTGCGGGATGAGCGCGGCGGCGAGAATTCCCAGCACCGCGATCGTGAGCAGGAGCTCGATGAGCGTCAATCCGCGGCGCGCACTGCGATCGAGGGCGATCGAGGTGCTAGCGTCCCGCGGGTCGAATGGCATTGGTTTTGTCGGCGCCGCCGCGGAGCAGGTCGTTCTGCTCCTTCAGCAGCTCTTTGATCTCGCGCAGCTCCCGGATCATGTCCAGGCGCTGGTCGATCGGGTTAGCGAACGGCGGCTGGCCCGCCGGCGGGGCCGCGCCAAGCTGGCTGTAAAAACCTAGCATGCCCAGCGCGGCCAAATTGGCCGCCACGAGCCACGTCCAGCGCGAGCGAACGACCGTGCTCATAGCCATAAAACCCCTTCCAGGCTGACGACTGATAGCATCGTTACAGGTTGTCTTCCCAGCGGATCACGTCCCAGCAGAGCCCCTCGTCGCCAGGCCCCTTTTGGAACACGGGCTGCGACCAGTCCTGCCAATGCGGCTGAACTCCACTCAAATCGGGCTGAAACGTCAAGGTCGGTTGGATCGTGAAGCCACGAACGTGTTGCATGTATTCGGGAAAATAGACCGGTTCCCCGGAGGGGATCCCCAGGGCCGCGCGAATCGTGTTGAACAAAGCGTTGAGCAGAGCGGGCAGGAGGCCGCCGGAGCCCATGTAGTCGTTGTAGTCGTTGTTCCAGGCCGTCGAGGTCATCGTCCACGGCTCGCGCCCGCGGAGCATCAGCCCTGCCGTGGCGAGGTTCCCCACCATCGTGAACTGCGTGGTCGCAGCGCCTTTTTTCATGTCGAAGTCGTCCCAGACCATCGTGAAGCCCTTCCACTGGGCGGCGGCCGCCGAGTTGATGAAGATGCTATCGCGGGCGATCGTCGCGGGCAGTTGAACGACGGTATTCGAGCCATACAGCTTGGGCAGGTTGGCCGCCTGTACCACGACGTTCGTACCCGCGACATAAATCTCGGACATCGTGGTCTCGGAGATCAGCGTGCCGGTGATGCTGACGTTGTTGTTGATCGTCAGCGTGCCGCTGCTGCGGAAGACTCCGAGCGGGTTTGCAACTGGATCTGGTGCCAGCGTCAAGTCTTGCACCGCGCTGCCGTAGTTCAATTGGAGCACCGGCGGTGCGTAGCTCCTTCCGCCGGGATAGAGTTGGTAGCTCGTCACGGCGCCGGGATGCGTAAGCGGGTTGGCGGTGCTGTCGAGTGTGTCGATCGTCAGGAGCCCGAGATTGACGTTGAGCAAGGTCATCGTGGGCAGGTCCTGCCGGGCGACTGCCACGTAAAGCGGGCTTTCGACAGGCCGGTGATCGCCGCGGTTGGCGCTAGACATCTGTTTGAGATCGCCGAGGTAGCGTTCCTTGGAGGGTGTCGTCAGCGGGTACTCGGTGCTGAGGTAGATTCGGCCGAGAATGGTGGTGCGGCCGTTGATCCGCACGGGCTCCTGCAAATAGGTATTGCGGTTTCCCCATTGATACACGGTGGAACTCGTCAGCTTGGGCCAGGCCGGCGGCTCGCTGGCGATCGCCTTGCGGATGAGCTGCACCACACAGCGGCTCTTGTGGATGGCCCGGATCGTCGGGTCCGAAGGATCGGAGGCGAGCCCGGTGGAGTTGATCGTGACGCGGTAGGGGTACTCGCCGAATTTGGGGTGGCCGGCAGTCAGCGTCGGATCGCCCGTCGAGAACGTGACTTCGTACCAGGAGTCGGGCGTCACATACGAATTGAGCGGCACGTTGACGCCGGCCCAACCGGCTTCGCTCATCTTGCGCAGCGCCGCCGCCAGGCCCGAATGCGCCGCTTCGCGGGCCTGTAGCGCGCGGCTGTTGTTGCGGGCCAGCTGGGCCGTGGCCCCTTGGCCGCGCAGCGTCGCGTAACATACTGCCAGCGTGATGGCCAGCACGCCGAGCACGAGCAAAATCGCCATGCCACGGCGGGTCAGTCGTTGGGAGTGATTCATCGCGGCCTCCGTCCGTTAACGCGCCAGCTCATGGGTCCGCATTGCCGATCCGAAGAATGGCACCGCCGTGGAGGCGGCCGAGGCCATGTGGCCCGCGACGACTTGCAGCTCGGTCTGGCAGGCGATGGCCCGCGTGCCGCTCGTCGTCCGGTAGCTGTCCAGCGGCCACGCCAAGGCGTTCCACGCCCGCGTGCCGGCTTTGTACTCCGCCCACTGCTGCTCGCTGGGCGCGACCAACCGATGAAATCGCACGACGCCGCGCAATTGGGCCGCCGTCAGGTTGGAAGTCCACTCGCCGCTGAGCGGGGCCGTTCGCAGCCGGTCGGTGAGGACGATCTTTTCCGTGGTGTCGCTGGTTTTCAGGCTCTCGACGAGGGTCCGCCACGCAGTCACGTTGCTCGGCGCCGGGACGACATTGGCGTTGTTGGAGGCTCGAAACTCAGTCAGGCGCGAGGGCTTCGCCGGATCGGGAGCATAGATGGCCAGCTCCTTTACCAGCGGCAAGCCGCTGGGATTGGCAGCCGTTGCGGTCGGCGACCACACGACGAGCGTATGCGGCAGCTCTTCCGAGCCGACTTGCTCGGTCACGACCAGGCAGGCGGGAAACTGCTCGCTGACGGCGGCGTTTTCGACGGCGTGCTCGATCCGGTCGAGCGCCACACGGGCATGCTGGGCGCAGACAATCCGCCCGTGTGCGTAGGTGTTGGCGGAGTGGACGGTCGCGGACAGCGTCGCCAAACCGGCAGCAATCAACACCATGATCGCCGAGGCCACCAGCAGTTCCGCCAGCGTCAGGGCGCGGCGGCCAGCGGTCGCGATTTGTTTGACGCGCATGGCTCGCTCCTTAGCTCGCTGGCGGAGGAAGGTAGGTAACGATGCGTTTGCGGCTGGCAAGCGGAATGACTCGGCCGCCTTCGCCCAGCTTTTCGACAAATACTTCGATCGCCCGATAGGCCGTGGCGCTGCTGGACTCCGTGCGATGGTCGCTGGCGTCCACGTAGTACACCTTCACCCGATAGCGCCACTGCTGGAAGAATCCGCTGGGAATGCGAAAGGTCGTGGACCGCAGGCCGCCCGAGTCGTCGCCCGTGCCCAGCACCTCGCCATACTCGTCTTTGACGGGCTGCGCGATGTAGCCGGCGTAGTCGTCCACGTCGTCGAACAGCGAAGTGCCGACGCCCAGCAACTCATCTGCGGCCGGGCCGAGGGGGCCGAGTATTTCAAGGAGCGTGAGGCCGCTACCTGCCGACTCGGTGTATTTCTCGGTCAGCGCCTGGTCGAGCACCTGCTGGGCAATCCCGTCAGCGATCGTGCGATCGACGGCGTCGGTCGTTGTCTCGAGCGAGCTTTCAACCGACAACAGAAGCACCGACCCGGCCAGCGCCATGATGGTCAGGGCGACCAGCGCCTCGACGAGCGAAAACCCGCGTCGCCCCGGGCGAAGGGTTTGCGTCAACGATCGTTGGGAGTACATGGCGAAAGGTGGGCCGCTCCGCTGGCAATCAAGCGGGGAAAGAAAAAGCACGGCGGGGTCCCCTCTAGCTCCCAGCTATCCCCGCCGTGCCCAATGCACCCAGCGCCCCTCCCCGAGGCGCGGTTGCAACTAAACCCTAGGTCGCGGCCGGATTTTGTCAAATCCAGCGATTATGCGGCATTCTTTCATCACGCAGGCTTCCTTTCGCCCACGTCGCCCGCAGGCCGGATTACAATCAAATGGTTTGCGGGGACGAGCCCGCCTCCTTGTGTGCAGGAAGCCGCCAGTCGATTCTCAGCCGAGCAGCGGCTCCAAATCTGCGGTTGGGTATGCCTCGCTTTGCGAAGTGGCTGATCGACGCCGCCCCGGACGCTCCCGTCGATCAGGTTGCGCGCAAAGCCCTCACGACGAGGCTGCGAGCCGTAGCCTGGTATCTGGATGCCGCGATCGGCGGCGAGGACGAGTCCGAGGCGATCCATCAGCTGCGCATCTGGACCCGCCGCTCGGATGCAGCCCTGCGGCTGTTTGCCCCGGCGCTAGCCGATCGACCGGCCCGGCGACTGCGAAAAATCTTGCGCAAGCTGCGGCGCAAGGCCGGCGCCGTCCGCGATTGCGAAATCCAGCGGCAGCAGATTCAGGACTCTGCTGATCGGCCGCCGCGCCACATTTGCTCGCAGTTGGATAAACAGCATCGCCACGCCCGGCAAAAGCTGAAATCGCTTCGCCGGCGCGTGCACAAGGCAGACCGCCTGCAGCGCCGCTCGAATGACGTGCTGGAGGCGATCGCCTGGCCCAAACGGCATTCCAGCCGCGAAGCGCCGCCTTTTGCGCCCTGGTGCCGCCAGCAGTTGGCCGCGCTGGGTCAGTTGTTCTTCGAGTCGGCCGCGATCCAACCGGCCGACGACCGGCAACTCCACGAATTGCGGAAGGCCGGCAAGCGGCTCCGGTACGCGCTGGAATTGTCGCCCGCCGCCCTTCCGCCGCGCGTTCACCGCCGGCTGTATGACGAGCTGAGCCGCTTGCAGGACCGTTTGGGCGCCGTCTGCGACCGGCTGGTTTCCGTTGAGCAATTCCGCGATTGGGAATCGGCCGCCCACAAGCGGAAGCACCGCGAGCAACTTGCCATGCTGCTATCGCAGGAAGACCAGCGGCTAGCCGCCGCCCGCCAACAATTCCACCGCTGGTGGTCGGGTGCCCGCCGCGCGCGGCTCAAGCGGCAGTGGGAAGCGGCTACGGCAGCTTGATTGCCGCTCCCACCATCAGTTATTTCGGAAGCAAGCTCAGGACCGCCGCCGAGGGGCGCGGAATCACGTGGCTGGCAATCAGCTTGCCCAGCCCGTTCACCTTCGTCGTGCCGGCTTCGATAGCGGCTTTCACGGCGGCGACGTCCCCCTTGATGACGACGGTGATGTATCCGCCACCCAGTTTTTCCTTGCCGACGACCTCGACGCTGGCCGCTTTGCAGGCGCAGTCGATGGCCTCGAACACGGCGGTGAAGCCTTGCGTTTCGATGAATCCCAAGGCGGAGATGTTGTCTGCCACGGTTATTCCCTCGCGTTTGCCGACGACTTCGTAATTCGGGAGTTTGACGACGGGCTGCTGGATGAGCGGGCTGACTTCGACCTTGCTTTCGAGGGCCGGCCACGCGCGGCCGTCGGGCCGATTTAAAATGGTCGCGACGGGTTTGCCGCCCATCTGCTCCGCGGTTGCTTTGCCGGCCGCGATGGCGGCCGCGACATTCGCCTGAGCGCCTGTGACCTTCAGCACCACGCCGTAGAAATCGTTCGACTCGGTCTGGAGCAGCCGCACGCCGGCGGTCTTATCCATCGCGTCGAGCGCCGCCATCGC
>DASRJB010000563.1:0-3462 GCA_035649715.1 Pirellulaceae bacterium | reverse complement strand
TCGTTCTGGCGATCTTCCGCGGACACACAAGCTCCTGGCCGACCGCTCGGCTCCGGACGCTCACAGTTCAGATGCGCTGTGGCGGGGGGATATTTGGTCGGAATCTTGAAAAAATGGGATTCGGCCGGGAGAATCGTTCCTAAGTTGTTTGGCGACAGATACTTATGCCTAGTCCTGCGCGATTCCAATAAACACAAAGGCGCGAAGGGCAGAGGTGCCAAGAGAGGTTAGAAGTGGCCCTCTCTGCGCCTTTGCACCTTTGCCTCTTTGCGTTGATCGGGAGGGCCGTTGCCTTCCAGCCCGGCTTGGCCTTCGGTAGGAACTGACGACGCGGGGGCAGCGTAATTCCAACAGCGCCGGGCGATCTCGGTTCTGCCGCGCCCGGTTGCTGACGGTTAGAATCCGCTGCTCCGGTTGAATCTAGTCGCCAGGCGGAGCGCCGTCGAGATTTGCCCGCTTTGAGGTTCCCTTGCTGATCGGTCCGATATTCAGCCGCGAGCTCGTCACCGCCCCGCGGCGGCCGCAGCATTTTGTCTATCGCGGCGTGTATGGCCTGGCGCTGTTCGTGCTGATGTACACGGCGTTCCTCGTGTTCTACGGCACGCAGACGTCGTTCACGATCGGCGACCTGGCCAAGTTCGGCTCAATCCTGTTCCTGATTCTCGCCCCGCTGCAATTGGCCCTGCTGACGTTTTTGGCCGCCCTGCGCGCGGCCAGCGCGGTGGCCCTTGAGAAAGACAAGAAGACGATCCTGCTGCTCTTGATGACGCGGCTGTCGAACCACGAGCTGGTGCTGGGCAAGTTGCTGGCGAGCCTGCTCGACGTTTTCGTGATGCTGGCGACCGCGCTGCCGATCTTCATGCTGCTCACGCTGTTCGGGGGCGTCTCGCCGGCGCAGGTCGTGCGCGTCTTCGCCGTGACGCTGGCGACGATTCTCGCTGCCGGCAGCCTCGGCTCGACGGTGGCCCTGGCCCGCGACAAGACGTTTCAATCGCTGGCGATGACGGCGCTGATCCTGGTGATCTGGGTCGCTGGCTTCGAGGCGCTGGCCCTCGCCGGCAGCGGCCCGCTGGCGACGTTCGCCGCCGCGGCCAGCCCCGTGCGGGCCATCTTGAGCGCGGCGCATCCCTTCCGCGACACGCTCGGCCTGTGGGCGATCGACACCTGGTTCGTGCTGGTTGCGCTGGCCGCAAGCGCGCTGCTCAACGCCTTGGCAATCGCCCGGCTGCGTGTGTGGAACCCGGGCCGCGAGCTTCTGGTCAAAAAGGACGAAGAGGAGGAGAAGGACCAAAGAACCGAAGAACCAGGGGAAAAGAACCAAAGAACCAAAGAACCGAAGAACCAAATGAAGAATTCCGCCTTTGGTTCTTTGGTTCTTGGTTCTTCGGAATTTGATCCGGAGGCGGCTCGGCAGACCCACGTCGATGCCCGCGTGCGTGCCGTGGGTCAGAAGAGCCGGCAGGTCTGGGACAACCCGGTGTTGTGGCGGGAAATGTGCACCTGGGCCTACGGCCGCAAGGTGCTGATCATCAAGGTCGTGTATGTGCTGCTGTTCGCGATGGCTTTGGCCGCCATCGTCTGGTCGCTGCGAACCGGCGCGGCCTATGCGCGGGCCAGCGAGACGATCCTGCCCGCCGCGGCCTTGCCGCTGGCGCCGTTCTTCCTGGTGAGCCTGGTGATCGTCAACGCGCTGGCCGTCACGTCGATCACCAACGAGCGCGACGGCGGCTCACTCGACTTGCTCTTGGTCACTGACCTCTCGCCGAAGGAATTCCTGTTCGGCAAGATGGGCGGCGTGGCCTACGTCACGTGGGAGATGCTGGCCGGGCCGCTGGTTCTCTCGCTCGTGCTGTTCTTCGCCGGGGCCCTGACGCTGGAGAACCTGCTCTACCTGATCCTGGGACTGGCAGTGATGGACCTGTTCGTCATCACGCTGGGCATCCACTGCGGCCTGAACTACGAAAGCTCGCGGACCGCCATCGGCGTCAGCCTGGGCAGCGTTTTCTTTCTGTTCCTGGGCGTCGTGACGCTGCTGATGTTCATGATCAGCTTTAGCAGCTCCTACCAGATTCAGCTCACGCCGTTCCTGGCTTTTGTCGTCGGCGGCAGCGTCGGCTTGTTCGTGACGCTCGGCAACCGCAACTCCTCCTCCGCCATCGGCTGGGCGGCCCTGCTCTTGCCCTTCGCCACCTTCTTCGCCATCACCAACTTCCTGGTCGATCACATCGCCGCCGCGTTCCTGGTCTCGTCCGCCACCTACGGCTTCACGACCGCCGCCATGCTCGTCCCCGCCCTCTACGAGTTCGACGTCGCCATGGGCCGCAGCAAGGTCCCGGGCGAAGAGTGATGCAAGTCATTACGCGGAAAGCACTTATGGTCGTATTCACCGGAGAGAATTCGCTCGGAAGGCGTGGCCTGGATGTTGAATGCTGCCCCGACCTGCGGTTATCCCTCTGTCAGCGTGAAGGTGGGCCACTAGAATCGCGGACTTGAGCAAAGCGGAGCGTTGAATGCGAATCGGCGCGGTTTCATACCTGAACACCAAACCGCTGGTCTATGGACTGGCCGAGCTCGCGCCGCAGCATGAGCTGGTCTTCGACCTGCCCAGCCGGCTGGCCGATGAATTGGCCGCCGGCCGCCTGGATGTGGCCCTGATTCCGTCGATCGAGTATTTCCAGAATCCGGCCTACAGAATCGTGTCCGACGCCTGCATCGGCTGCCGCGGGCCGGTGCGGAGCGTGAAGCTGCTCAGCCGCGTGCCGCTGGAGGAGATTCGCACGCTGGCGCTCGACGAGGGCTCGCGGACGAGCGTGGCCCTGGTGCAGATCCTGCTCCGCGAGCGGTTCGGCCTCTCGCCGCAGCTGCTGCCGTTTCCGATCGACGCCAGGCCCGAATCGGTCGCCGCCGACGCGCTGCTCATGATCGGCGACCGCGCGATGCAGCCGCCGCCCGGAGAGTTCGTCAGCCAGTGGGACCTGGGCGATGTCTGGTGCCGCTGGGCGGAGCTGCCTTTTGTGTTTGCGATGTGGGTGGCCGGCCGGGGGTCGGGGGTCGGGAGTCGGGAGTCGCTGGACGAGATTGCCGCGCTGCTCAATCGCGCCCGCGACAATGGAGTGGCGAATGTCGAGCGGATTGCGGCGGAGGAGCACTCGCGGTTTGAATTATCGTATGAGGATTGCCTGACGTACTTACGAGACCACTTGCACTTCTATCTCGGCCCGCGCGAGCTGGCTGGACTGCGGCTGTTCCGTCAATATGCAATGACATTAGCCGGGACCAAACCTGGTCCCGGAGAACTGCGAACGAGCGATCCTTTGGCGACCGCCGGGACCAGGTTTGGTCCCGGCTAAGAACATGATCGAATCGATCCTCGACAAAGCGACAGCCGGCGAGCGCCTCTCGCGCGAGGAGGGATTGGCGCTGCTGGAATCGAACGACCTGGCCGCGATCGGCCGGGCCGCG
>DASRJB010000562.1:0-4715 GCA_035649715.1 Pirellulaceae bacterium | reverse complement strand
CCCAACAGCGTCGCAGCAAAACGCAGGTAGGGGCTCTGCGGCGTCGCCCAGACATACACGATCAACGCCGGCCCGGCGATGCCCACCAGAATGCCGAGCAAATCTTGCGTTGCCCAATGCCCGGCCGAGCCCTTCTGCTTTTCCTTTTCCCACTTCTCCGATTCAGGCACGAAGATTCGAATGAAGAACGTGAGCAGCGCCGGCAGCGTGCCCAGGAGCATCATCAGCCGCCAGCCGTTGTTGCGGACGAGCATCTCGACCCAGGCGTCGGGCATTCCCGCGCCGAGCATCCAGCCCTTGAACGTTCCGATCAGCGCGAGCAGTCCCAGGCCCGCGAAGCCGACGAGCAGATAGCCGACGTTGGCGGCCGCGCCGATCAGCCCTGCCATGAACGCCCGCGACTTGTTCGGCCAGACTTCCATCACCAGGGCCACGCCCAGCGACCATTCGCCGCCCATGCCCAGCGACGCAATGAATCGCAGGATGCCGACCTGCCAGGCCTCGCCGACGACACCGCACAGGCCGGTGAAGAGCGCGTAGGTCAGCACGCTGAGCGTCATCGCCCGCACGCGACCGATCCGGTCGCCCAGCCAGCCGAACAGCACGCCGCCGGTCGCCGCCCCGACCAGAAAGCCAGCCGTAATGATGCCGAACCACAGGCCGATTACTTTTTCCTGGTCGGCCACGCTCAGCGACGACAGCTGCGCCGACAAGAGGTCCTTCACCGCGGGTCGTCCGACCATCGAGAAGATGCCCATCTCCGCGCCGTCGAACATCCACCCGAGCAGGGCCGCGGCCAGCGCCATCCACTTGCCCGCGCCGCCCGCCGAGCCGGGAGCCGGCAGGAGGGGCTTCGTCGCAGCCGCAGCAGGCGGAGATTCCAGGCGAGCCATGAGCAAACTCGGAAGAGGGAAAGGCGGGCGGGAGCGTCGATTCTACGGTTGATTGTTGCCGGGCCGCAACTCGCGCCTTAGGACTGCTCGAATCAACGGAGAGGAATTGCCGCGGATAAACACGGATCACGCGGATCGGAAATGCCGCTGCCGGATCCGTGTCATCCGCGCAAATCCGCGGCTAACCTCCTTGTCTGCACTCGAATCAAGGCCGCAATCGATACAGCCGCACGCGGTCCAGGTCGGCCGTCTCCTTGAGCGTATGGCGCGGGTCGTTTAGATCGAGCCACACGACGGCACTGGGTCGATATTCGAACTCCTTGACCAATTCCCAGCGCTCCTTCGCCGCGGCAAATTGCCGCACGAACGCTGGATCGCGCTGTGCGTGCGGCCCGGCGATCAGGAACGTCGGGATCGGCTTGTCCTCCAGCGTCGCAGCCGCCGTCGGCACCTGCTGCACCGTGCTCACGATCTCCTCGCCCGCGGCCCGCAGTTGAAAAAACAGCGCCGGCTCGCCATAGACGTAGACGACGCGCTGCCGGCTTGCTGGATCAGAAGCATGGATCTGCTGCGCGATGTGCTGGACGCCGCGGCGGTCACTGGGCAATTCCCTGCGGTGCATGAACAGGGCGAATACGAGCAGCATGCCTGCCACAACCAGCAAGGAGAGGCCGCTCCAAAACTTGCCCAGTCGTGTTTCATAAAAGTCCTGTTCCGTTTCAATCACAACGTCGCCGGTGTTGATGGCCAGGCCCAACCAGGCGGCGAGCATCAACGGCAGAGCGAGGCGTGGATAGGGATGGTAAAGCGGCGTCGCCACGAGCATGCCGCTCCACCAGGCCGCAACCAGGCAAAAGCCGATGGCCCGCCTGTTCCAGGCGTCGTCGAGTTTTGGCGTGCGGTGCAAGGCCACGAGAAATCGCAAGAGGCCAATCGCCGCGCCGACGCTAACGACCAGCACGCTGAACAGGCATAGCCCAGCGATGGCCACACCAAGACCGGCCACCAATCGCCAAACCCAGTCCCGCCAGGCTCGCCGCTGCAACAAGGTCGGCAGCGCAAACGCGAGCACGACGCCAGCAGCCGTCTGCCACTGCCCAAACGAGTACTGCTGCCCGATCTGCCGCGCGGCCGATTGGAACCAGCCCGCCAGGCCGACGACATACTTCGCATGGTTCGCCGCGATGGGGCCGTAACCGCCGTGGGACTGAAGCGAGAAGTAATACGGACTCCAAACGGCCGCCGCCACGACGGCCGTGATCGCGCAGCAGCCCAGCCAGGATTGCAGTTGCCTGGCAGGTGGCCGCAGTAGGAGCCACAGTACCGGCAGCGCCGCCGCTTCGATCGCCAGCGGCAGCCAGCCGTTGTACTTCGTCCACCAGGCCAGGCCGGTGTAGATCCCAGCCACGATCGCCCAGCGGTAATCGCCGCGGGGCGAGCGGGAGGCGTCAGCCTCCCGATGTCGTTCCCTCTCTCTCCCACGCTTGTCTCCAGCCGGCGCTATCGGCCGGCTAACGCCAGGCCGCTCGCCGACGAGCGACCGTCCGATCGCGTCCACCGCCAGCACCAGCCACAGGCCCAGCAGCACGTCGGTCAGCGCCGTCGCACTGAACGTGATGTGATAGTCGTTCAGCGCCACCAGAGCCGCGGCTGCCAGGCCGACTTCCGGCCCGAACCACGAGCGGCCAAACCACCACAGGGCCGCGATCGTTCCGCAGCCCGCGAGAAAGCTGGGCAGCATCGCCGCCAGATTCGGCGGCAGGCCCGCGATCATCCCCGCTTCGATCAGCGCCGGCAAAAGCGGCGGCGCATAGTACCGCTGCAGCGGATAGGCATAGTCCGGCTCGCCGAAATAGACGTTCGACGCATACACGCCCTCATCAAAATGCTCCACGGCCGAACGCGACACCGCCCACACCCGCGCCGCCACTCCCGCCGCGAGCACGACGCCCAACAGCACCAGTTCGCGCCGCGTGTAGGGTGCAAAAGCGGAGCGCATTGCACCTTTGTCGGGCTGCATGATTGGTTTCTTGGTCACGGAGCACATCCGGATCGCCGCGTTGCTACTCCGATCATAGGCTCACACAGAGGCACGGAGGCACAGAGAATTCATTCCTCTCTCTGTGCCTCTGCGCCTCTGTGTGAGATTCTCCCGCCGCCTCCTGTCCCCTAAAATCCGTGTTCCTCCATGTATCATCCGTGCTCCTCAAAACCATCCCATGGAAAAAATCTCCGTCAAAGCCGCCCGGCAGCCGGCGGCGATCGGCCAGAGCGTCCTCGTGCAGGGCTGGATTCGCACCCGCCGCGACAGCAAGGGCGGCTTCAGCTTCCTCGAAGTCAACGACGGCTCGTCCCTGGCGAATCTGCAGGTCATCGCCGAGGGCTCGCTGCCGAACTATGAAAGCGAGGTCAAGCACCTCGTCGCCGGCTGCAGCGTCGCGATCGAAGGCGAGGTGAAAGCCTCCGGCGGCAAGGGGCAGGCGACGGAAGTGCTCGCCAAAAAGCTGACGGTGCTCGGCACGGCCGACCCCGAGGCCTATCCACTGCAGAAGAAGCAGCATTCGCTGGAAAAACTTCGTGAATGGGCCCACTTGCGGCCGCGGACCAACACCTTCGGTGCCGTCACGCGGGTCCGCAACTGCGTCAGCCGCAGCATCCACAACTTCTTCCAGGAAGACGGCTTCCTCTACATTCACACGCCGATCATCACGGCCAGCGACTGCGAAGGGGCCGGGGCGATGTTCCGCGTGACGACGCTCGACCTCGACAAGCTCGCGGCCAGCGGCACGAAGCTCAACCCCGCCCTCGACTTCTTCGGCCGCCCGAGCTACCTCACGGTCAGCGGCCAGCTCGAAGGCGAAATCTTTGCCTGCTCGCTCGGCAAGATCTACACCTTCGGCCCCACCTTCCGGGCCGAGAACAGCAACACCTCGCGGCACCTCTCCGAATTCTGGATGGTCGAGCCCGAGATGGCCTTCTACGAGCTGGCCGACAACATGGACCTCGCCGAGCGGTTCCTCAAGCGGATCTTCAAGGACGCCCTGGAGCAGTGCCCGGAAGACATGGCCTTCTTCAACGAGCATTACGACAAGACCACGCTGGAAACGCTCCAGAAAATCATCGCCACCGACTTCCGCCGGCTGCCCTACACCGAAGCGGTTGAAATCCTGGAAAAATGCGGCGAGAAGTTCGAATTCCCCGTGAAATGGGGCATCGACCTCCAATCCGAGCACGAGCGCTATCTCACCGAAAAGCACTTCCAGGGCCCGGTCATCCTCTACGACTACCCGCGCACGCTGAAGCCGTTCTACATGCGCTGCAACGACGACAATAAAACCGTGCGGGCGATGGACGTCCTCGTGCCCAAAGTCGGCGAGATCATCGGCGGCTCCCAGCGCGAAGAGCGGCTGGACGTCCTCACCCAGCGGATGCAGGACCAGCACCTGAAGCCCGAAGACTATTGGTGGTACTTGGACCTCCGCCGCTACGGCACCGTCCCCCACGCCGGCTTCGGCCTCGGCCTCGAGCGCGCCGTCCAATTCCTCACCGGCATGGCCAACATCCGCGACGTGATTCCGTTTCCGCGTACGCCGGGGAGTGCAGAGTTTTAGGTGCGAAATGGCGAAGCGACCGATTATCGCGAAGGCTGACCGTGAATCCGGTCCGGGCGCTGAACTGTTGGCGCTTTGTCAGCGGATTACGGAACACGGCAAGCTGACGGAGGAAGGCATCAAGGAGCTCATTCGTTGGTTGCGAAACAACAAGGCTGTCAACTTGCCGGCCAAAGACTACTTGACGGAGATCCTCTCCCAGATCGCCGCC
>DASRJB010000561.1:0-5931 GCA_035649715.1 Pirellulaceae bacterium | reverse complement strand
CTCGAAGATCGTGGCGTCGGTGATCTCATCGGCGGGATATTTCTCCGCCGCCAGTCCGAGCGAGATGTAGCCGCCCGAAGGCGCGCTGCCGGCCGGGTGATCGGCACGCTGCAGGAACCGCTCGATGTAGGTTTTGGCGGTGAGCGCGGTCATCGCCACCTGCTCGCGGGCCGTCTGCTCATCGACCTTCACGCCCTTGCGGCGTGCGGCGGCCACCGCCAGCGACGTCACCGACTGCTGGTGGCAGGCGATGCAGCCCGACTGGTTGAAGAACTTGGGACCGCACTCCTGCAGCAGCTTGAGGCTCTTGTCGATCGCCGCACGCAGTTCCGGCAGCTGCGCGCCATCGCCGGCGGCGGCTTCCGGCGCGGGCTCCCCTGCCCTGCCCTGCTCCAGGAGCGCGACGATCGGCGTCGCGCCGAATTTGCGGGCCAGGCTGAGCGGCGTCTGGCCGTCCGCGCCTTTGCCGCCGCGGTCGGCGCCCTTGTCGAGCAGCAGCTTCACGGCGTTGTCGCTCTGGTAGTCGGAATACGACGCCCACATCAGCGGCGTGTAGCCGGCAATCCGCGACGGGGCATTGGGATCAGCGCCGCGCGCCAGCAGCAGTTTCACTGCCTCGGCCGGCCCGCGGGCCGCGGCCGATGAAAGGGCGGCGCTGATGACCGGCGGCGGCTGCGGCGTGCCGTGTTCCAGCAGGCAGGCGATGGTCGCCAGGTTGCCCTCTTCCGCGGCCCAGACCAGCGGCGGACGGCCGCCGGCGATCGGGTCGGCCCCAGCAGCCAGCAGCAGCTTTGCCATTTCGGCGTCGCCGCGCTTGCAGGCGCTGGTCAGGCAGGTCTCGCCGTAGGAATCGACATCTTTGATATTCGCGCCGCGATCGAGCAGCAATTTCACCGTCGCGGGATTGCCCGGATAAGTCGCGGCGATCAGGAGCGCCGTGCGGCCGAGGGCCGATTTGGCCTGCAAATCGGCGCCGCGCGCCAGGAGCAGCTTGACTTTCTCGAGGTCGCCGGCGGCCCGCATCAGGGCCGTCGCGCCATCGCGATTCTTGGCGTTCACGTCCGGGCCGCGGTCGAGCAGCAGCTGCATGAGCTGCGCATCGGCATAGGCTGCGGCCTGCATCAGAGGCGTGCTGCCGTCGGCGGCGCGGGCGCTCGCCAGGTCTTTGTCTTTGTCGAGCAAGTCGCGCACGGCCTGGTGCCGGCCGCTGCGAATCGCGACGAAGAGCGCCCGCACCTTGGCATTTTCGGCCGAGGCTGTCTCACTGGCGAGCGTCACGCCTTCCGGCCACTGGGCGCCTTGATCGATCCAGGCCTGGAGCACCTTGATCTTCTCTTCCGCCAGGCCCGCCTTCTCGCCGGGGAAAAACGGGAACGTCGGCGGCATCAAAATGCCCAGCTTGCGATCGGTCAGCCGATGCACCAGCAGGCTCTCGCTGCTCTTGCCCGGCTTGACGAGCCCGCGGCCGTCATCGGCCAGCACGAACTTCCGCTGGTCCAGCCGCAATTCGGCCATCTGCAGCGCCGGCCCGTGACAATCGAGGCACTGCTGCTGAAGGATCGGCGCGACGTCCTTTTGAAAATCGATCTGCCTTTCGCCTCCTGTAGAAACCTGTCCGACCAGCACGCCCAACAGCAAACCGACCATTCCTGCCTCCTGTTGCAGATGACGCCCGCTGGAGCGACATCATACGGACGAACCGGAAATCGCCAAGGGCGACCCCCGGTGGAGTGGCTTGCAAAGCGCGTCGTTTGCCCCAAAGTCCGGCAGCCCATCGACTTGGGACAAATTCTCACTACCCCGTTAAGTAGTTATATATGAGTGTTTGAGGGCTCCGTATGCGTGGTTGAGGGCCTGGCAGCCGGCTCGATTCGGCGCTCGGCCCGCGCGACGCAACGGCCAAAACGGCAGCCTGGCGCGCCACTTGGAACTGTAGTGCAAATAGCGTACCAATGTTTACTTACGGAGCCGGAGGCGACGACGCGAGCTGCGTCGCCACCGGGCGTAACAACGGGAGAGTGAATGCGCTTGGGAAAGAGCCCGGTGGTTTCCCCGCTTATGTAGGGCTGCGCTATGCCTTGCTTCGATCCCAGCTTTCGATTGCCGGTCAGAGCCACCGGTCAAGATCTATTGGCGGTCCGAATCGTGCGCGCGGCAATCGCAGGGACGATTCTGGCGCTGGTCATTGCCGCCCTGGCAATGGCGGGGGGTTAGACCGCGACCACTGGTCGCGGCTTGGAGCTAGGGCTTTTCAGCGGCGGGCTTCTCTGCGGGCTTCTCTTCCGCGGGTTTTTCGTCCATGGGCTTGTCGGCTTTGCTCTTCTTGTCCTTCTTCAGCTCGGCCTGGGCGGCGGCCTTTTCTTCGTCGTTCAGCTTGCCGTCGCCGTCCTTGTCGAACCGCTTGACGAGGGCCGAGACCTTGGCCTTCCCTTCGCCGCCGGCGCCGCCGCCCGCGGCAGCCGCGTTGGCTGCGGCAACTCCGCCAGCATTGGCATTGGCCTGGGCGAAGCCGTAGGGACCAGCGTAGCCGGGGCCGTAAGTGGGACCGCTGCTGCGCGCCCGCATCCGCTGCCAGGCGGCCTGGGCCATCAGCTTCTCCTGGTCATTGAGCTTGCCGTCGCCGTCCTTGTCGAATTGCTTGGCAAACTGGTCAGCGCCGGGAAACCCGCCCGGCGCGACGCCGGCCACGGCGCCGGACCGCCGCAGGAACTCGTTGGCGGCCAGCTTCTCCTGGTCGCTGAGCACGCCGTCCTTGTTGGCGTCGAACTGCTGAAGCAACTTCTGCTGCAGGGCCGCCTGATCGCCCTTGCCTTCGCCAGCCTTGCGGACTGGCTTGTCTTCGGCCAAGGCGGGCGCCACGAAACCGGCGCAGAGCACGACCGCTAAAACCAGTTCGCATCTCATGTTACGTCGCTCACAAAATAGCTGGCCCGCCTGACTTGCCCCTGGCGGCACGCAGTTGGAATGCTCTCCAACGCTTGATTGTACTCACAGATTCCAGCGAATTGCTAGGACTTGGAGGAGAATTGTGCCTCCTCCCTCCCGCAGGGACCGGCGAGCAGGAGGCGTCAGCCTCCCGATGTCAAAGTTGTCTCGATAATCGGTGGCTGTCGGTGCGCGGCGCTATCGGGAGGCTTACGCCTCCCGCTCGCCAATCAAGGTACGGCACGGCCTTTGCCCGCGGCATTCACAAGTTCCCTTTCATGCCACTTTGACAGGAGCCCTTCATGACTGGCATTGGTTTCACGTAGGTCCCGCAGGTTGAGACGGCGTACGTTTATCTGTTCGTCCGCACGGATTTGCCTCCTCCTCAGCAGGCCGTCCAGGCCGCACACGCCGCGATTGAAGCCGCGCGGCACTCTTTGATCCCGCCCACGGGCGAGCATCCGCATCTGGTGCTCTGTGGCGTTTCCTCGGAACTGGCGCTCCACGGCGTCGTCGCGCGCTTGTCGCGCCTGGCGATCGACCACCGCACGTTCCGCGAGCCCGATCTCGGCGGCCAGCTCACCGCCGCCTGCACAACGCCGCTCCGCGGCGACCAGCGCCGGCCGCTGCGCCGCTACGGCTGCCTGCAATCTCCAACCTCAAATCCAACAGGACGAACTCAATGAACAGGGCAACTGACACTTTTCGCAGCCGCTTTGGCTATCATCCGTGCGACTTTGCCACCTATCAAAAACTGAAGTCGCTGAAGAAATGGTACTGGCAATCGGTCAAGGACTTTCACCGCTGGTGGCGCTGGCAGCGCAAGCGGCCCGAGAACCGCCGCGGACCGGAGCCGGCGTTCTGCCCGGTCTTCGTGCGGAACGAACCCTGGTTCAAGCCGCGGCGAGTGCACGGGCAGGACGCGGTGCGCTATTATCCCAAGACGCTCATCGAACATGGCGTGCTGGAGCTGCTGGCCCTGGCCAGGCAGCCGCAGGCCGAACCGCCCACGCCGTTGGACGAGAGCCACTTGCGGGTAATCGACCGGCTGCACGCGGCCGCGGCCGAGTGGTTCGAAGTAGGTTCCGCCTGCCGGGCGGAACCTCAACACGGCGACGCGTGATCCACTGGGAAGAACAGGTCCCGCCCGGCAGGCGGGACCTACGTGACTGCGTAGCTCAACAGGTCAGAGCGGCGATCTCTAAAATCGCTGATCCGGGTTCGAGCCCCGGCGCAGTCACTGCTACGCGCTATCGGCGTGGTTCAGCGCACTGGCACCTGAAAGGGTGAGCGCCCTGGCGCGAGAGTGGCAGAGTGACAACCCCTGCTAGCACGTCCGGTATTTTACATTTTCGCCATTCGCTTGCTGGAACTCGCTTGCATCGCGATGATGCAGCAGTTTCTCGGCGCCGATTCCGGCGGACCGACGGGACAGACCTCTTCTCGAACACGCGCAAGCGACACCACAGCGTGCTGCTTGCAGCGCAACACAGGGAGCGTTTGATGCGCCAGCGTCACTCAGGGACTTCGACCAGACGGCTCGTGCTGGAAACACTGGAAGATCGCAGCCTGCTGGCAGCGGTAGCGTCGGATGGCAGGCGGCTGGGGGCCCCGGTTGCGACGCCGGCGGCGCTGATCGATGACAGCTTCGAGGAGAACGACAGCCGGCTGGCGGCGCGAAACCTGGGCACGCTGACGGCCTCGGCGACCTTCAACAATCTCGTCATGGCCGACGCGGCCGACTGGTACCGGTTCAGCACGACGCTGACAGGCACGAGCAGCGACAACGTCCGCATCACCTTTCTGCACGCGCAGGGCGATGTGGACATGGAGTTATATAACGCGTCCGGCATCCGGCTAAGGTATTCCAACGGCGTGACGAACGCCGAGCAGATTTCGCTGAGCGGCCTGGCGGCGGGGACGTATTACGTTCGCGTCTATGGCTACCTCGGCGTGTTCAATCCCTCGTATTCGCTGACGATCAATCCGCCGCGGGCGGGCGCGGCCGACGACGCTTACGAGAACAACGACACGCTGGGGACGGCCCGCGACCTGGGCACGCTCGCAGCCGCACAAACGATCTCGAACCTGGTCATGGCCGACAGCCACGACTGGTATCGCTTCTCGATGAGCGGTCCGGGCGCGGCCGGCGACCTGGTGGCGATCAACTTCCAGCAGACGCAGGGGGACTTGCAGCTGGAGCTGTATAGCAGCGGCGGCGCGCCGCTCGGCTCGTCGCTGGGTACGGCCAGCGGAGAGTCGATCTCGCTCGCCGGTCTGGCGGCCGGCACGTACTACGTCCACGTTTTTGGGGCCGGCGGCGCACTCAACCCGAACTATTCGCTGACGATCGATCCTGGGACCGCCGCCGCGCCGCCTCCGCCGCCGCCCGGCACGGGCGGGTTCGACATCCAGTTCAGCTTCAGCGGCCTGACGGCGAGCCAGCAGTCGATCTTCGAGCAGGCGGCGCAGCGGTGGGAGTCGATTATCGTCGGCGACTTGCCGAACGCCAGCTACAACTTCTTGCCGGTCGATGACTTGCTGATCGGCGCCAGCTCGGTCTTCATCGATGGCAGTGGCGGAGTACTTGGCCAGGCCGGCTATGACCGGCTCCGCAGCGCCACCGCCGGCGGCTTGCCTTATCACGGCATCATGCAGTTCGATTCGGCCGACCTGGCGTCGATGCAGGCCAATGGCACGCTGCTGGGCGTGATCGCGCACGAGATTGGGCACGTGCTGGGCATCGGCACGCTTTGGTCGAATCGCGGGCTGCTCGTCGGCGCTTCGACCAGCAATCCCATCTTCGTCGGCCCGCAGGCGACGGCCGAATACAACGCCCTGTTCGGGACGACCGCGGCCGGCGTGCCCGTCGAGAACACCGGCGGCAGCGGCACCCGCAACTCGCATTGGCGCGAGTCGATCTTCCGCAACGAGATCATGACCGGCTGGGTTGGCCCCGGCACAAGCCTGCCGATCAGCCGGATGACCGTCGCGTCGCTAGCCGAC
>DASRJB010000560.1:0-9965 GCA_035649715.1 Pirellulaceae bacterium | reverse complement strand
GGCGGTGACGCGCTCGACCCCTTCGTTGAACTCCTTCATCCCGACGGCGTTCTTCTCGCCGCGGGCCGCGAGCAGAGCCGCCTCGTTGACCAAATTCGCCAGGTCCGCCCCGACGAAGCCGGGCGTGATCGCGGCGACCTCCTTCAGTTCCACGGTCGGGTCGAGTTTCACGTTCTTGACGTGGACCTTGAGGATCGCTTCGCGGCCGCGGATATCGGGCCGATCGACGAGCACCTGCCGATCAAAACGGCCGGCGCGGAGCAGGGCCGGGTCGAGCGTTTCCGGCCGGTTCGTCGCGGCCATCACGATCACGCCGCTATTGCTGCCGAAACCGTCCATTTCGACGAGCAGGGCGTTCAGCGTCTGCTCGCGCTCGTCGTGGCCGCCGACAATGCTGGTGCCACGCGATTTGCCGAGGGCGTCCAGCTCGTCAATGAAGATGATGCAGGGGGCCTTGGCTTCGGCTTGCGTGAACATGTCGCGGACGCGGGCCGCGCCGACGCCGACGAACATTTCCACGAAGTCCGAGCCCGAGAGGCTGAAGAACGGCACGCCCGCCTCGCCGGCGATCGCCTTGGCCAGCAGCGTCTTGCCGGTGCCCGGCGGGCCGACCAGCAGCACGCCCTTGGGAATCCGCCCGCCCAGCCGCTGGTACTTGTCGGGTGAGCGGAGGAAATCGACGACCTCGCGGACTTCCTCGACCGCCTCGTCGATGCCCGCCACGTCGTTAAACGTCACGCCCAGGTCTTCCTGGGCATAGAGCTTGCCGCGGCTGCGGCCGAACGACATCGGCGAGCCCGCGCCGATCAAGCGGCGGAGCATGAAATAGATCAAGAAGATCGCCAGGAGCGTGAACAGAATCCAGGGCGTGTGCTGCTCCCAGGTGTTCTGCGTCGTGTCGAACTTCCAATCGGTGAAGTTGTTCTCGCGGAGCAGCTTGGGGAACTGCGCGCGATACTCGCCTTCGGGATCAATGTCGGTGCGGAAGGCCTGGGCCTCCGATCTCGTCTTGCCGTTGGGGACGAGCTTTTTGGCCTCCCCGTCGCCCTGCTGGACCAGCTCGACGAGGTCCACCTGCCCGGTGATCGACCGCTCGCGGATGACGACCTTCTGCAGCTTTGAATAGCGATAGTACTTGTTGTTGGGGGCCCGCACATCGACGTATTCAACCGTGTTGACCGGATTGCCGCTGGTGTCCTTGGCGCCAGCCTTGATCAAGGCTTGCAGGTCTTCTGGCCGCAATTCTTTCGTCAACCAGGGCGTGACCCACAGGACCACGAGCAGCACGGTGGCGACGATCAACCCCGCCCAGAGCAAGAGGTTCGAGCCGGACGAGCCATTTCCTTCGGGTTTTTGCCGGCCGGAGCCGTTGTCTTGCGACATATCTCACAGTCCTGAACTACAGATTCGCCAATACGTATCGGGACGCCCGCCGACGCATCCTCCGGCGGGCAAGGTAGGTTTGCCTGCCTGCGCAAGACCCACCACCGCACCCTGACCGTAAATTGATGTGGTTGCCGGGCTTGGCTTACGTCCCTACAATACCCGGCGAGCCGGAACTCTTGCCGAGCACACAAGTTAGGTCGAGTTCCTTGCGGCGTGCCAGAGGCCGGACAGGGAATGTCCGGTTCGGGCTGGCGACGCAGGCTTCGCGACGTGGTTAGGTTCATTGTTGCTATGCCGGCCGAACCTGGCAAGGAATAAGCTGCTGATTCCTCGGCCCCACGCCGCCTGCCGCCCGCTATGGATCACCCCCCTCGCAGAATCGCTCTTCTCGGCTCGACCGGAAGCATCGGCCAGAGCACGCTGGAGGTCGTGGCGGCTTCGCGGGGCCGGCTGGAAGTTGTGGCCCTGGCGGCAAGGCAGCGACTGGCCGACCTCTGCAAGCAGGCCCGCCAGCTGCGGCCGCGGTTTGTCGTGGCCACCGATGCAGAGGCCGCCCGGGGCTTTGATTGGTCCCAGCTGCCGCGGGAAACGGAGCCGCTGATTGGACCCGAGGGATTATCCCGAATCGTCCGGCTGCCTGAAGTGGACATTGTGCTTTCGGCGATCGTCGGCAGTGCGGGGTTGACCGGTACGTGGGA
The DNA here is from genome assembly GCA_035649715.1 of Pirellulaceae bacterium. Taxonomy (GTDB): domain Bacteria; phylum Planctomycetota; class Planctomycetia; order Pirellulales; family Pirellulaceae; genus CAYLLN01. The sequence goes on along the minus strand of DASRJB010000560.1, from coordinate 7,881 downwards.
AGCCCTCGACGCGGGTAAGCCGGTCGCGTTGGCGAACAAGGAGACGCTGGTGATGGCCGGCCCGCAAGTCATGCGGCTGTCGGCCCAGCGGGGAGCCAAGATTCTGCCGGTCGATAGCGAACATAGTGCAGTGTTCCAGTTGCTGGAGGGCCAAAGCCGCGACCAGTGGTCGCGGTGCACAGCGGACGACCCACCGACCCCCCCGCGACCACTGGTCGCGGCTTTGAAGCGGATCATCCTGACCGCTAGCGGCGGTCCGTTCCGCTGCTGGTCGCGCGAGCAGATGGAGACAGCGACCGTGGCCGACGCGCTGGCGCATCCAACCTGGCGGATGGGGGACAAAATCACGATCGACTCGGCCACGATGATGAACAAGGCGCTGGAGATCATCGAGGCGCGGTGGCTGTTCGACTTGCCGCCCGAGCAGATCGAAGTCGTCGTGCACCCGCAGTCGGTCGTCCATTCGCTCGTCGAATACGTGGACGGTTCGGTGCTGGCCCAGCTGAGCCCGCCCGACATGAAGCTGCCGATCCAGTATGCTCTGACCTGGCCCGAGCGGCAGCCGTCCCCGGCGAGGCGGCTCGACTGGACAGAAGCCTTGCGGCTGGAGTTCGAGCCCCCCGACGAGGACCGCTTTCCGGCTCTCAAGCTGGGGCGCGAGGTCGCGGCGGCCGGCGGTACGGCGGGTGCAGTGCTCAATGCGGCCAACGAGGCGGCGGTCGCCAGCTTCCTGGCCGGCGAGATGCCGTTCATGGAGATCGTCCCGGCTTGCCGGGCCGTACTGGAAAGTCATCACTTTGACGCCGAACCTTCGCTGGACGAGCTGCTGGTGCTCGACGGCTGGGCCCGGCAGGAGATGCAACGGTGGATAGTTGCCTGATGCTCGCGGTATCGGCGGTCGAGCCAACCTGGTTGGAAATGATCGGCACCTGGGTCTGGATGATTCTAGGCGTGGCCGGCGGCCTGACGTTCGTGATCTTCGTCCACGAGCTGGGCCACTTCCTCGTCGCCAAGGCCTGCGGGGTGAAGTGTGAGAAGTTCTACGTCGGCTTCGACTTTTTCGAGATCCCGATTCCGTTCACCAAGTGGAAGCTGCCCCGCTCGCTGTTCAAGTTCCAGTGGGGCGAGACGGAATACGGCCTGGGCAGCCTGCCGCTGGGCGGCTATGTGAAGATGCTGGGCCAGGACGACGACCCGCGGAACGCCGAGGCCGAAGCGGCTCGCATTCGCACCGCGGCGCCGGCCGCGTCCGATGCCCGCGTCGAAGCGATCGCCAGCGGCGACGCAGCCGAGGGCCTCGTCGCCGGTCAGTCCGTCGAGAAGTTGACCAACGAAGCTCTGGCAGCTGCTCACGTCCACGACAAGGACAAGCCCGCCGATCCACCGGTCCCGGCTCAGACGACTGCGGGCCGCACGATCCTGCTCGACCCGCGCAGCTTTCCCGCCAAGAGCGTCCTGGCGCGGATGGCGATCATCTCGGCCGGCGTGATCATGAACCTGATCTTCGCGGTGATCATGGCCACGGTGGCGTTTCGCCTGGGCGTCAAGGAGATGCCCGCGGTCATCGGCGCGACTTCGCCAGGCGGCGCGGCGTGGGTCGAGGGATTGCAGCCCGGATCGCGGCTGATTCAGATCGGCGAACGGGGGAGGCGCAATGAATTCCTGAGCTTCACCGATTTCCGGCAGACGGCCATGCTAAACAACGGCCGCCCGGTGAAGCTGCTGGTCCGAGAGCCCGACGGCAAGGAAGACTGGCACGAGCTGACGCCCACGACGAAACCCGGCGGCAAGTCGCCGATGATCGGCATCGCGCCGGCCGAGGACTTGGAGCTCAATATCTGGCCCGGCCCAGCCTCGTACTTGAATCCCAAGTCCTCCGCCCAGCTGCTGGAGCGCGACAAAGTTGTCGAGGCCGCCGGCCAGAAGGTCGCGAGCGGCGCCGAACTAGGCGCGGTGCTCGCCCAGCAGCCGCTGGGGCAGATCGCAATCAAAGTCGAGCGCCGCGAGCGCCAGCCCAGCGGCGAACTGGTCAAGGACTCGAAGCGGCAGCCGCAGTTTGTGGATGTCACTCTCGAGCCGCGGCCGATGCGCGAGTTGGGCCTGACGATGAAGATGGGCCCGATCGTGGCGGTCCGTAAGAACTCGCCGGCGCAATTGGCGGGCCTCTTGCCGGACGACACCATTCTGGAGATCGACGGCGAGCCGCCGGGTGATCCGCTGTCGCTCTCGCAGCGCCTGACACCCAAGCCGGGCAGCACCGAGCCGCTCAAGATCACCGTGCAGCGCAAGGATCGGCAAGGACAGCCCGTTACGAAGACGCTGGAAGTTACTCCAGAGCCGCCGCTTCAATCGGCGCTGCACCCGCCGGCGATGAACCCGACGTCGATTGAATCGATCGGCGTGGCCTTCGCGGTGATGAACGAAGTGAACAGCGTCGATTCCGCCGGGCCGGCGGGCGCCGCCGGTCTGCGTGCTGGCGACTTCGTCACAAAGCTGGAATTCGTCCCCGGCGGGCGGCCGGAAGACGTGAAGAAGATCAAGAAAATCGCCGGCTCGTTTCGGTTTGACGCGCTGGAATTTGCCGAGACGAAGGACTCCTGGATCGATGCGGTGGTGGGGCTGCAAATGGTGCCGGCCGACACGAAGATTAAGCTGACCTGGCTCCGCGGCAAGCAGACGATGTCGGCCGTGATGAGTCCGCGCGATTCGGCGACATTCTTCGACGACCGGCGCGGCCTGAAAACGTACGCGCTTACGCAGACACAAATCGGCACCAATTGGGGCGATGCGTTCCAGGCGGGCGCGCAAGAGACCGTCGAGCGCGTCGAGGAAGTCCTCGTGATTCTGTATAGCTTGGTGACGGGGCGGCTCCCGGCGACGAATCTCTCCGGGCCGCCGGGAATCCTGATGGCGGCTGCGGGCTTTGCCTCGGAAGGGTTCAGCTCGCTGTTGATGTTCCTGGTGATCCTGAGCGCCAACCTGGCCGTGCTGAATTTCCTGCCGATTCCCGTGCTGGACGGCGGGCACATGCTGTTCCTCACCTATGAGGGCGTGCGGGGCAAGCCCGCCAGCGGCGAACTGCAGTATCGCCTGACCTTGCTGGGGCTGCTCTGCCTGCTGGCGCTGATGGTGTTCGCCAGCGCGATGGACATCGGCCGCTTTGCGGAGCTGATCCGGAACTGGTTCTAGAACCGCACGCCTTGGCGCTGGTAGGAAAGGTCGAGCAATTCCATCGGGTGCATGATCTTGAGCGACTCGCCGCGGAGGCGGGCTTCGCGGGCAATCTGCAGCAGGCAGCCGGCGTTGGCAGTGATGACGACCTGTGCGCCGGTCGAGCGAATGTTGTCGAGCTTCCGCTTGCCGAGGCGGCCGGCCATCTCGGGCTCGGTCAGGTTGTAGGTGCCTGCGGCGCCGCAGCACAGGTCCGATTCGGGCAGATCGATCAGCTTGAGGCCCGGAATTTTCCGGAGCAAGTTTCGCGGCTGCTCGCGGACCTTCTGCGCGTGGGCCAGGTGGCAGGCGTCGTGATAGGTCGCGGTGAGGCGAATTTCGCCCGGCGGGTCGATCAGGCCGAGCTGGTCCAGGAACTCGCTGCAGTCGCGGACCTTGTGGGCAAACTGCTCGCGGGCCGCCGAGTGCTCGTCGTGCCAATGATGCCCGTAGTCCTTGAGCATCGAGCCGCAGCCGGCGACGTTGACGATCACGGCATCGACGCCAGCGGCGTCGAAGGCCGCTACATTCTTGTCTGCCATTTCGCGGGCCGGCGGGCTGCTGCCGGCGTGAAAGTGGATCGCTCCGCAGCAGACCTGCGCCTGCGGGACGACGACATCGCAGCCGTTTTCTTGCAGCACGCGGGCCGTGGCCCAGTTGGTGTGGCGGAACATCACGTCGCCGACGCAGCCCGTGAAGAGGGCCACGCGGGCCCGCCGCTTGCCTTTGGCCGCCAGGAACTCCGGCAGCGCCGGCAGCGGTTTTTCCAGCGGCGGGAGCATCGTCACCAGCCGGCCCAGCCGCGGCGGCAACAGCCGCCACAGCCCGGTGGCAATCAGCAGCTTGTCGAGCCCGAGCGACTGCGCGACGCGGGCCGGCCGCAGCGATTGCCGCAGCTTCTCTGGGTAAGGAAACAGGCCGAACAGAATGTACTTGTGGAACCAGTCGTTCGCCTTGGCCGAGTTGGTTCCGGCGTGCCCTTCCATCGAGACGCGGAACGGCTCGATCAGCTTGCCGTATTGCACGCCCGACGGGCAGGCCGTTTCGCAGGCCCGGCAATCGAGACACAGTTCCAGGTGCCGCCGCACTTCGTGATTGAGCGTCAGCCGCCCGTCGCGGACGGCCCGCATCAGGTAAATCCGCCCCCGCGGGCTGTCGTTTTCGTTGCCCGTCTCGACATACGTCGGGCACGATGCCGTGCACAGGCCGCAATGGACGCAGTCGAGGAACAGCTCGTAGTCGATCGCCGCGCCCGGCGCGCCGTTGGCCTGCGGCGCTGGCCCGATTTGCGAGAGTTGCAGCGCAGTGCTTTCCTGTAGGGGCTGCGCAAGCGCGGGCGCGCTGGCCTGTGGCGCGGCATCCGCGGCGGGCGACGTCATGATGCTCGAGACTGGCGTAAACGAACCGTCCACGATACGTGGCATTTGGTAAATAGACTGTGCGACCTGTCGCCAGAGGCCACAATCTATTTTACCTGAAATCAGCCCGCTAGGCCGCGTACGCCAGAGCCCGACAGCCCGCCTGGCCGCCTCGCCTGGCAGGACACCGTTCATCGCAGCCATGATCGTGCGTTGCCAGCGCTGTACGTGCTTTCGGTCGGGCCATACGCATGGTGCGCCAGCCGCGGCTACATCCCGCCTTCCTGCGAAGGTTGGTTTCTTGGATTTACGCTCCGCTTTCGTGGCTCGATGAATCGATCCCGCCCTGCCGAACCTGAAACGATGATGCGGTACCGACTCCGCACGCTGCTGATCGTCTTGGCGCTGGGGCCGCCGGTGCTGACGGGGGCGTGATGGTGGAGCTATGCACCGTAGGGGGAGCTCGCACAGTCGGTTACTGTACGTTACCGCACATAGCATTCGCCTTGCGACGATCGGCTGCAAGGGCTAGGTTGATCGGTCATGGAAACGGCGTTGCAACTCTTGATGCGTGACGGTGCGCTGCGAATGGCCCTGCACCCGAAGCTTACTGCCGATCAATATCGGGAGTTGCTGCACGCGGCCGAGCAGGCCACGACGCGGGACCAACTGCGTAAGGCAGTAGAGGCCTTGGCAACGCAGTGGGGCTCTGGCGTTCAATTTGAGCTGTAACTGCTGATAACCACGTCGCGGCCCCATCGCTCCGCGGCAGCGGCGACGATGGCTCGCATATCTGCCTCACTAGCGAATTCCTTGGACAGTCGGAACAGCTCGGAGTAGTGGGTCGATTCGAGCGCCGGAGTAAACAAGACCGCTATGGGGCCTTCGTCGGTCAGAAGGTTGAGGCGGGTCATGGTTTCCGCGGGCTGCATGGCGGGGAGTATAGCCCGCTGGCAGCCGGCGCTCCGTGCGTTGCCGTACCACTCTGAGATACTTTTTTGAGACGATCCGGCCACTTGAGATTCCACCCGGGCGCTGCAAACTGCGCCTGAGGTCGGGCCGGCGACCTCAAGCGCCTGCGCGGCCGCCTGGAGGATCGTGGCTTTCTGCCGAATAACGAATTGCGCCGGCAATCGAAAAGATCGTAGTACGCTGCAATAGCCAGACACGGCTACTGCGATCTACCTAAATAAACGAACCGTCCACGATTGAGTATGTCCTGCGGATCAAACTTCCGCTTGACCTCGGTCATCAGCCACAGGGGCACATCGGTTGCGCCCCACACGCACTGATGCGTCATCTCCGCGCCCGAAGGGTTGCTGAGCACGATCAAATAGCCAAGGTGCGCCGCTGCCGCCGGCTGCAAATTGCCGACCAGCGCGCGGGACAGGCCCTGTTCTGGGAACTTCGACAGCTTGATCAGCACGATGCCGCTGCCGGCATGGGCCTGGAGCGAACATTCCGGGTCGAGGCGGCGGGCTGCTTCGATGACAGGTGCGACGCCGCTGGGGGCGACGCTAGCCTTGAGCACCAGCGGAGATTCCCCTTCGGCGGGAAACTCGACCAGCCGCCGCCACAGAGCTGCCGCCTCGCCCACGACGAGCGAATCGACCCCCGCAGCCCGCCATTCACTGGCAAGCTGCCGCGTCATAAATTCCACCTCCGGTCCCGTTCCCTCCAGGCCGACGACGAGGTACAGACTCGACTTGACGAGCGCCCCCAGGCCGGCGAGCGCCGGATCGTTCTGCCAGGCGGGCCCGGCCAGGAGCTCGATGGCCGTGGGAGTCGTCTTGGAGTTTACGAGCCCCGCGACCAGCTTTTCGGCGACCGCGGAATCGGCAACGGCACAAGCGACGAGCGCCGATTGCTCGGGAATGGGTTTCAGCCGCAGGGTGACTTGCGTGATGACGCCCAGGGTGCCCAGCGAGCCGGTGAGCAGCTTGCAAAAGTCGTAGCCGGCAACGTTTTTGACGACCCGGCCGCCGCCCTTGAAGGGCTGCCCGCGACCATCGACTGCGCTGATGCCGATCACGTAGTCGCGGACGGTTCCTTCGCCGAATCGCCGCGGGCCGTTCCAGTTGGTCGCAATCACGCCGCCGATGGTCGCCCGCTCCGCCTGCGGCACGTCGATCGGCAATCGCTGCCGCTCCTTCGCCAGCAACTCCCCGACCGCGTGCATCGTGATCCCCGCCTCGACCGTGACGGTCATGTCGCGGGCCGGATAATCAACGACGCGATTCAGCTTCGCCAGCGAGAGCCCCCGGCCCGGCGCCTTCGCCGGCAAGCCGAATCCCAGCGCCGTCCCGCCGCCGATGGGATAGAGCGGTGTAATGCTATCGAAAGCCGCGCGCACCGCCGCTGCCACCTCGTCATGTGACGCCGGGGACAGCGTGTCTTTAATCGGTAGCGCAGCGTCACTCACGCGGGCGACTCGGAGTCAGAGGGAGCGGCTGCCTCTTTCGCCTGTTGTCGTGCGATTGCCCGACGAAAAAACTCCAGCGTGGATGCAGGGATCGGTTCTGGAGGCGTAGGTGGCAGGCCCGCAGCAATCCGCGCCCGCTCTGCGACTGCAGCTTCACTACATTTTTCCATAATTAATCGCCCCGTTCCTGCATTGTCAGATTGCGCAGCCACGCAATATACGCGCCGTGCTCGGGATGTCTCAGGTCCATCGGGCTGATTTTTTCTTTGAGCATGTTGAACTCCTACAGCGCCGCCCTCCGGCCCGGGTGCTTCTGCTCCATGCCGCAGCCGGCGGCGGTGGGGAGCATCTTATAGGGGCTGAGGTTCCCGCGGGGATTGAAGGCGTCGCGGAGGTTCTTCATGGCGGCCAGGTCGCTGGGCGTAAACATCTTGTTCATGAAGGCGATCTTCTCGACGCCGATGCCGTGCTCGCCGGTGACGCTGCCGCCGCAGGCCAGGCAGGCGTCCAGGATCTCGTTGCTGGCGGCCAGCACGCGCCGCACTTGCTCGGCGTTCCGCTCGTCGAATAGCAAAATCGGGTGGATGTTGCCGTCGCCGGCGTGAAAGACGTTGACGATCCGGATGTCATAGCGGCGGCCGATCTCGATGATCTTCCGCAGGATGTGCGGCAGCCGTGTCCGTGGCACCACGCCGTCTTGCGTGCAGTAGCTGGGACTGAGCCGGCCGATGGCGCCGAACGCCTGCTTGCGGCTTTTCCACAGCTTCAGCCGCTCCTTGGGGTCGTCGGCCCGGCGGACTTCGCGGGCCCGATTCTGCATGCAGACTTCAACGACGCGGTCGCGCTGCTCATCAAGGCCTGCTTCGAGGCCGTCGAGTTCGATCAAGAGCA
>DASRJB010000559.1:0-15917 GCA_035649715.1 Pirellulaceae bacterium | reverse complement strand
TTAAAGAAGTCCCTCGCTGACGCCTTGGGGTTAGCATCCGATTTGAACACTCACCACTCCCGACCCTTGCATTCCACTCCCGCCGATAGTAAGCCAATGGATAAGCCTGCTGGAGGATTCGCCATGGCACTGGGTCTGACGGCTGCGCCTGCGCTCGATCCCGCCGCCCAAGCGGCCGTCGCGGATTTATTGCTGCTGCCCGACGAGCAGCTGCTGACCCGCTTTTTCAAGCAGCACGAGGACGGCGCGTTCGCCGCCATCGTCAAGCGGCACGGCCCCGTCGTCTATGGCGTCTGCCGGCGGATCCTGAGCGACTCGAACGACGCCGAGGATGCGTTTCAGGCGACGTTCCTCGTCCTCGTGCGAAAGGGCGCCTCGCTGCGGCAGCCGGGCAAGCTCAGCAGCTGGCTGTACGGCGTGGCCAACCGCACGGCGCGGAAGGTCAAGCTGCAGGCGGCCCTGCGGAAAAGCTGCGAGAGCCGCGCCCCACGTCCGCTGCCCAGCGACCCCGGCGAGTTGAAATACGACGAGCTGCGGTCGATCCTCGACGAGGAGATCGGCCAGCTGCCCGAGAAATACGCGCTGCCCCTGGTGCTCTGCTACCTGGAAGGCAAGACCAACGCCCAGGCGGCCGAGCAGCTCGGCTGGCCCGAGGGCTCCATGTCGCGGCGCTTGTCGCGCGGCCGCGAGCTGTTGCGGAAGCGCCTGATGCGCCGCGGCCTGGCGCTGACAGCCGCCCTGATCGCCGCGGTGTTCTGCAAGCAGACGCTGGCCGCCGTGCCCGCGGCGCTGGCCGAGGCCACCGCGATTGCGGGGCAAAAGCTGCTGGCCGGCGCGAAGCTCCGCGAAGTCGCCTCGCCCGCCGCCGCCAAGGCCGTGCTGGCCGTCCTCGAGAGCATGACCGCTGCCGTGCGGCTGACCGGCGCATCGCTTTTGGCCGCGGCCTCGATCCTGCTGGCCCTCACCACCGCCATCTATACGTTCACCCGGCCGGCCTACGGCGCGAGCTCGTACGGCTTCGGCAACGGCGACTGGTTCCAGGGCCTGGTGACTAACAGCAGCGACCGCTCCACGCGGTACGTATTTCCCACCGTCGCCCCGGCTTCCGGCGGCTGCGGCGGGGCCGTCGTCGCTCCCAGCTGCGGCGATTCCAGCTGCGCTCCCCCCACCGCGCATTCGACGCCTCCGCTGTGAACGTCGCATCGAGCGCCGTCAATCCCTACGCCTCGCCGCTGGCTCAATCGCGCGGCGAGCCGGAATTCTCGCCCGTCGAGTTCTCGGCGCAGCTATTGTCGCGCGGCTGGATGCGGCGGCGCTTCGCGGTCTCCGGGCCCTGCCCGTGCATCGTCGATTACAACGGCCGCGGGATCGGCTACGAGTCGGTGCTGGTCAACGGTGCGCTGGCTGTCCGCATCCACGGCGACTGGCGCAAGCTCAGCGATTGGATTTGGCTTCAGCCCCGGCTGGACTTCGACCTGTTCGGCAGCACGATGAGAAAGCGCGCCTGCATCGAAGCCCGCGGAATCCTCCGCCTGAGCGCGTTTCGCCTGACGGTGGACGGCAAGGTGCTGTACTCGGAAGGCACGTGGTAACCTCCTTCGTTTAACCCGGAGGCGACGGCGGCTATGCCGAAAGAGCCTGCGCCTCCGGCTACGGGTTAAACGAAGCTTCTTGACGCTCTGCTTCGTGCGCTGCGATAATCGCGGTCCCGCCGGAATCGATCCCGCCTCGCAAACGCGCTCGCCCGCCGCGATTGATCGCGGAGTAACCGCATGGCCAAATCGCTCAATCCCCATGCCGCCGGCCACGCCGCACCCCCGCCGCCGCCGGCCGCAGCGCCGCGCCGCAACGTGCTCGTCGCTTGTCTGGCGGCCATCTGTGCGGCGGTCGTCGGGCTGTTTCCGTTCGGCGCGGGCCTGCTGGTCTTTCTCGATCCGATTCTCAAGCGGAAACAGAACAGCCAGGGCGGCGAGGACCAGCGGCCCTTCCGCCGCGTCGCCTCGGCCGCGGCCCTGCCCGCCGATGGCACGCCCGTGCAAGTCCCCGTCATTGCCGACCTGACCGACGCCTGGAACCGCGAGCCCAATCAGCCGGTCGGCGCGGTCTACCTGCGGAAGTCGGCCCAGGGCGTGGAGTGCTTCAATGCGATCTGCCCGCACGCCGGCTGCTTCGTGGGCTATGCCGCCGACCGCAAGGTGTTTCAGTGCCCCTGCCACACCAGCTCGTTCCAGCTCACCGGCCAGCGGATTCTCCCCTCCCCCAGCCCCCGCGACATGGACGCCCTGAAAGTCGATGAGGCGAAGCTCCAGGAAGGCGAAGTCTGGGTGCAGTTCGTGAACTACTACCCGGGAAAGCCAGACCGCGAGGAGAAGCCGTGATGGTCAGTGGTCAGTAGTCAGTAGTCAGTAGTCAGTAGTCAGTTGTCAGTGGGAAGGCGCTTTCAACAACTGACCACTGGCAACTGACTACTGACAACCAACAACACCATGCTCAACAGACTCTTAGGCTGGCTCGACAGCCGCACCGGCTATCGCCGGATCGTGAACGAGGCGCTCTACGAGCGGATTCCCAGCGGGGCCCGCTGGCGGTACATCACCGGCAGCATGCTCGTGTTCGCGTTCGTCACGCAGTCCGTCACCGGCATCTTTCTGTGGATGGCCTACAGCCCCAGCAGCCAGACCGCCTACGAAAGCGTCTATTTCATCCAGCACGAAATGGCCGGCGGCTGGCTGGTCCGCGGCATCCACCACTTCATGGCCCAGGCGATGGTCGTGGTGATGGCCCTGCACCTGTTGCAGGTCGTGTGGGACGGGGCTTACCGCGCCCCGCGCGAAGTCAACCACTGGCTGGGGCTGGTGCTGTTGCAGCTCGTGCTCGGACTGGGCCTGACGGGCTATCTGCTGCCGTGGGACCAGAAGGGCTACTGGGCGACGAACGTGGCGACGAACCTGGCCACGCTCGTGCCCGGCGTCGGCAAGCAGGTGCAGCAGCTGGCCGTCGGCGGCAACGAATACGGCCACCACACGCTCACGCGGTTCTTCGCCATGCACGCCGGCGTGCTGCCGGTGCTGCTCATCGCCGCGCTGACGGTCCACATCGCCCTCTTCCGCCGCCACGGCATCATGGCCACCATCACGCCCGGCCGCGCGGACGAGACCTTCTGGCCCAAGCAGGTCCTGCTGGACGCCGCCGGCTGCCTGGTGCTGCTGGCGATCGTGCTGCTCTGCGTCTTCCACTGGGATCTGAACGCGCTGGCGTCCGGCAAGTTCGATCCGGCGCACCTGGGGGCCGAGCTCGGCGCGCCGGCCGATCCCGCGGAAGCCTATTCCGCCGCCCGGCCCGAGTGGTACTACCTGTTCCTGTTCCAGCTCCTGAAGTACTTCCCCGGCTCGTCCGAGATCATCGGCGCGATCGTCATTCCCGGCGTCGTGATGACGATCTTCGCCCTGATGCCGTTCATCGGCTGGTCGAACCTGGGCCACCGCTTCAACCAGGCCTTCACGGTGCTGGTGCTGCTCGCCGCCGTCGGGCTCACGGGCGCGGCGCTGTTCGACGACTACTACGCCCAGGTGGCGCCGCGGCTGGGACTCCATGACAACAAGAAACTGACCGCGTCGAAGGAGTTCCTCGCCGCCCGGGCCGACGCCGAAATCCAGGCCCGCCGCTCGATCGAGCTCATCAACCGCCGCGAAATGCTGCCGGATGGCAAGCTCTCCGACGTGCGTCTGATTCCCAAGCAGGGCGCGGTCTACCTGCTCCGCAACGACCCGCTGACCAGAGGGCCCCGGCTGTTTGGCCAGCACTGCGCGGGCTGCCACGACTATGCCGATCCCAAGGGCCAGCGGCCGCCGCAAGTGGCCGGCCTGTTCCAGTCGCCCGTCGTCGGCGAGGGCGGCAAGGTCGTCCGCAGCGCCGACGAGCAAGTCACCTACGGGGATGCCGCCAATAGCGCGCCGAACCTGTACGGCTTCGCCAGCCGCGAGTGGATCAAGGGGCTGCTCAACCACGACCTGCTCGTCCGATTCGAAATCGGCCCGCCCCAGCCCTCGCCGGACCCAAAGATCGCCGCCGACAAGGACCGCCCGGACAACCACAAGCGGCCGATCGACGCGCCCTATTTCGGCAACACCGGCCACAAGACCGGCCGGATGGCCGCCTGGGTCAAGGAGCACTCTGCGAAGCTGCTGAAGGACGATCCCGCGAAGTCCGACGACGACCTGGACGCGATCGTCACGGCCCTCTCGGCCCAGGCGAAGCTGCCGGGCCAGGCAGCCGCGGACGGCAAGGATAAAACGCTGATCGAGCGGGGCGTCGGGCTGATCGAGCTGAACTGCACCAAGGGCTGCCACAAGTTCGGCGCCAGCGGCCAGCTCGGCCTCGCGCCCGACTTGACCGGCTACGGCTCGTACGAGTGGATGCTGGGGCTCGCCAGCGACCCGGCCCACGAGCGGTTCTACCGGCAAGAGAACGACGGGATGCCCAGCTTCGCGGCCAACCTGGCCCAGCCCGAGAAGAACCAGCTGAGCGTCCGCGAGCTGTCGCTGATCGTCGATTGGCTCCGCGGCGACTATTACCGCGCGGGCGATGCCGCCCCGCGGCTGCCGCATCCGGAGGACGTGGCCCAGAAGGCAGTGCAGCTGGCCCGCACGACCGCCAGCCCGTGGACCAGCGTCGTGGGAGCGCCGCAGGCGGCGAAGCCGAGCGAGGCCCAGCAGGCCGAGCGGCTGTTCGCGGCCAACTGCGCCGCCTGCCACAGCCATACCTACGAGCACGGCCGCGGGATTGCCGCCGCGTGGCCGAGCGCGCCGAATTTGTTTGGCTTCGGCTCGCGGGCCTGGCTCGCCGGAATGCTCGACCTGGAGCTGATCCAGAGCGACAGATATTTTGGTCAGACGCGTCACGCCAAAGGCGACATGGTGGGCTTCGTCGAGAGCGATCTGGCCGAGCCCAACGACGCCGCCAAGGCCAAAGTCGCCGCGATCGTCGCCGCGCTTTCCGCGGAAGCTGCTCTGCCCTCCCAGGCCGACGAGGACAAGAAGGCCGCCGATGACGGCATGCTCGAGCGGGGCCGCAAGGCGATGGGCGAGGCCTTCGAGAACCAGGCCTGCGTCGAGTGCCACAAGTTCCGCGATGCCGGCGACGTCGGCAGCGCCCCCGTCCTCACCGGCTGGGCGTCCAAGGACTGGCTCGTGCGATTCATTAGCGATCCGACGCACGACGACTTCTACCGGGCCACCAACGACCGCATGCCCAGCTTTGGCAAGGACCCCCGCGGCCCCAAGCAACCGCTCTTGTCGCCCGAGCAGATCGAGCTGCTCGCCCGCTGGCTGCGGGGCGAGTTGAGCGGAAACTAGCGATCGGCAATCAACCGTCTCGACGCGCGGGGCCAGCGAGCGACGACTGCGACGATATGTCGTAGGCGCCGCCCTCCCGCTTCGCTAGCGAGCATCAGCGAAGATTAAATCCGATTGCGTCGCCAACTCCAGTCGAGTAGCGTATTGCAACTTGGGGGGGAGTCCGCATGAATCTTATCAGTCGCCTGACAGGGATGTTTTCGCGCGGCGGACGGGACGAGGAGCGGCTGCGGCAGGCGATGGAGCATGCCAAGGCGAATCGGCCCGAGCGGGCGATGCAGATTTACAACTCGCTGGTCGCCTCGACCACGACCGACCGCGAAGTCCGCGCCAAGGCGCTCTTCAACCGGGCCCTGGCGCACTCTTCCCTCAAAGAGGACCAGCGGGCGTTGGAAGACCTGTCCCGCGTGCTGGCCTTGCCCAACGTGCCCGACAGCGTGACGACCGCCGCCCGCTCGCAGCTGGCCCGCGTCCGCAAACGCAGTGAGCGTCGGGCTTAGCTCCCTTCCTAATCTTAATCCTAATCCTGATCTTAATCGTTCTCTCGGCGGCGCAGCCGCAGTCGAGGCCGCAGGATTAGGATTACGATTAGGATTAGGATCAGACCTAGGACGCTACTTCGGCCGCGTGGTTTCGCCCGGAGAACGGGCGGTGCTGGCCGAGAGCAGCGATTCGAGCTGGGCCGTCAATTCGCTCTGCAGCTCCTTGGCGGTGCCGTGCAGGATGGCGCGGACCGTGTTGTCCGGCGCGAGGATGGCAACCGCCGGCAGCTCGGTGACGCGGAGGGCCGAGCTGGCCTTGCCCCGCGGATCGAGCAGCACCGTGCTCACCAGCGGGCTCTTGGCCGTGAAGCGGCGGACTTCGCCCGGCTGCTCGCCGACGTTGATCGCGTAAAAGGCAATCCCCTTGTCCTTGTTGGCGGCGACGAACTGCGACACCGTGGCTAAATCCTCGGTGCTCGATGCGCACCAGGTCGCCCAGAAGATCAGCACGGTCGCCTTCTTGCCCTCGGCGGCGGCCAGGGCGATCTCGCTGCCGTCGAGCTTGCCCAGCTGCAGCTTGGGCAGCGGCTTGCCGATGCGGCTGGCCGATTCTTCGCCGGAAAGGGCGTCGTAGATTTCGTTGACGCGGCGGGCGTCCTTGGGCAGGGCCAGGGCAAAAGTCCCCTCCGCGGGCTTGACGCCCAGCTGCCACTGGAACTTCGCCGTGCACTCCTGCTCGTAGAAGTCGCTCGTCCCGGTCGGCACGCAGGTCGTGCGGCGGAACTGGAGCAAGAGCGGCTCCCCTTCGGCGGCGAACCAGAGCTGCACCTTCGCGCCGGCCCAGACCAGCTCGAAGTGGTGCGCCTTGACGCTGCCGAGCTGCCCCGCGCCGAGATCCTTCAGGTCGCTGGCCTGCGTCCGCACGTGGCCGGCGACGTCGGGCTGCAGCAGGATGTCGATCGCCGAGCCCTGCAGGCTGAGGCTCAGCATCGTGTTGGCCTCCAGGCTGGCCTGCGGCGAGCCGGCCGCGTGCTGCGAATAGAGCCCGCGGGCCGGCAGCAGCGTCGTCACCTGCCGGCCGTCGTTGACGCAGAGCAGCTCCGGCGCCTGGGCCGCCGGCGAGCGGACCTCGACGCGGTACTTGCCGCCGGCCGCCACCAGCCGATAGCGGCTGCCGCCCTGCGGGCCATTCGGATCATCGACCGCGCCCCACTCGCTCTGGACGTCGAGGGCGTAGCTGCCGGCGCGGGCCAAAGCGCCGAGCGCCTGCTGCATCACGGCCTGAAAGTTCGCGGCCGATTGTTCGCTGCTCTTGCGGGCGACAATCGCGGGTTTCGTCTGCGCCGCCGCCGGCAGGGCGAGCGTGCAGAGCAATGTAATGACGAGCAGGCAACGCATGGCGAGTCCTTTCGTTTTTCGCGTAGGGTGGGTCAAGCTCGCCCGAGGCGAGCGCCGACCCACGCGGCGAGCGATTCGTTTTCGGGAATCAATTTCTGAATGAGGTATTCACCGCGTGGGTCTGCGCGAGCGGCTCGCTTGACCCACCCTACGCCTGGTCGCGGCTTTGAGTTAGTACAGCGCCGCCTCGATCTCATCGACCAGCCGGCCGATGCTGGCGGCGAGCTGGACCAGCGCGGTGGCTTGCTGGCGCTGCTGCACGGTGCCGGCGGAATCGACCCGCGCGTTCAGGGCGTCGGCGTCGTTTTGCAGCCGGCCGACGACCCCTTGCATGGCGACGGCCAGCCGGCGGGCATCGACGTTCGTCGTCCGCGTCTGCGACTGGTTGATCGACTGCACGTAGTCGCTGAGCTGCCCGAAGTACGTGTCGATCGATTGCTGCTCGCGGTAGCCGCCAAACGCCACCAGCGAACGGCGGCCGCTGTTCACGTCGTTCTGCAGCGCCGCCAGCAGCTGGCCGGCGCGGGTCGGGCCCGCCGCGGGCAGGTCGCCGGCCGCCAGGGCGTCGTTGATCAGCTGCTCGACGCGGTTGAGCGTCTCGCCGGCCGGCGACAGGCGGGCCGGATTGATCAGCCGGTTGCCGGCGACGACCTGGTTCCAGCGGTCGTAGACGACCTTGTATTCGCCGACCATCGTCTGCAGCGTCTGCTTGAGCACCGGGGCCGGATCGCCGTTGGCGGCTTGCTGGCGGAGCTCCAGGATGCGGTTCTTCAGGATCCGGGCGTCGCGCTGCACGCGGGGCACGTCGGGAATGCCATAGACCAGCGGATTGGTGCCCGCCAGGAAGACCTCCAGGTGCTGGGCCGCCTGGTCGAGCAGCGTCACGAGGTTGTCATACAGCGGCGGCCGCAGCACGGCCACCCCGCTGCCGGCCGGGCTGCCGCTGGTGCTGGCCGGGCCCAGCGTGTCGCGCAATTGATCGAGGCCGCTTTCGACGCTCTGCCAGTACAGCCGGGCGAAATAGGGCGGCCGGCCGGCGAGCAGCTGCGTGCGGATGCGGCCGCCCTGTTCGCGAAGGCTCTCCAGCTCCCAGCTCAGGCGGTCGCGCGACGTGCCGCGGACCAGCGCCTGCTCGAAGGCATCGACCCGCGAGGCAAACGTGTCCAGGTCGCGGAGGAGGGCGCTGTAGGCGTAGTTCTGATACGCCTGGCTGGTCAGCAGCTGCGTCAGCGATTCGACGCCGCGGGAGATCGCATCGACCTGGGCGGTGAGCTGCCGCGTATCGAAACCGTAGCCGCCGGGAATCGTCGGCGTCGTGGGATACGTCGGACCGACTACCGGCGGGCGGATCGCCCCGCGGGCGTCGGTCAGCATCGTGCCGATGCGGCGGACGATTCCCGTGGCCGAGGGCGCACTGCCCGGCAGGCTGTTCAGCGTCTGCTGCAGCGCTTGATACGAGCGGTCGGCGCTGTCCAGCGCCCGCAGGGCGTCATCCGGGCGGTAGCTCCGCAGCGTGACGACCTGGTTGAGCTGGCTGGCCGCGCTAAGCAGCGCCTGGGCCCGCAGGTTGGCCTGCTGCCCCTGCGTCGTGCCGCCGATTTCGAAGTCGATCGTATCGACGGCCAGCCGGGCCGCGCTGGCCAGCCGCGCGGCCAGGTCACCGACCTGGCCCGCCGGCGTCTGGGTTTGCGGCTGCGACGTCGAGAGGACAATCTCGCGGGACAGGGCAAAGCGGTCGCCGTGCAATCGGCTCAGCCGATCGTTCCAGCGGCGGAGCTCGGCGTAGGTCGGGTCGGCCCAGGTCACCGCCTGCAGCGTTTCACGGACCCAGGACTCCGGATCGCGGCCCTTGGAATAATAGAATTCGTCGGAGCCGAGGATCGTCGCCTGCACGTCGATCGCCGACATGCCGCCCTTGAGCAATTCGACCCAGGCGGTCAGCTCCGGGCCGACCTCGCGGCCCAGGTAGTCGCGGTACCAGCCGCGGATCTGGTCGGCCTCGGCCGAGCGGGGCGCGGCGGCGGTGGCGACGAGCTGGGCGGCGGCGGGCTGGGCCAGCAGAGCCGCGAGCGCAAACGCGGCGAGCGAAGCAATCCATCGCATGAGAGCATCCTTTGGTGAACGGCCTTCCGCGAGGCCGGCCTTGGTTGTATAGCGCGGGCCCAGAGATCACCAACAGCGCTTGCCGGCGCCGCGGAGTATGCTAGCACTGCCTGGCACTCCTGGTTCCCAAGCTCTGCTTGGGAACCCACGTACGGAAGCTCCGCTTCCTGCGTGCGGATGAAGCAGAGCTTCGGAACTTGCGTGCCCAAGCGGAGCTTGGGCACGAGTTGGACTCCTGGTTAGCGTACGCTTGCGGTTGACATGGAATTCGACGTCTGGCCCGCCGTCCTGTTTGCCGCGCCGCCGATCCGCGAGCCGCGGGTACCACTGTGGGTGATGGAGTGGACGGCGGCGGTCCTCTTGCACGTGTGGCTGTTCTGCGTCGGGGCCTGCGTCGGCAGCTTCCTCAACGTCGTGGTCTATCGCCTGCCGCGGGGCAGGAGCCTGGCCCATCCGGGCTCGTGCTGCCCCAGCTGCGGCCACGCGATCCGCCTGTGGGACAACATCCCGATCCTGAGCTGGCTGCTCTTGCGCGGCCGCTGCCGCGATTGCCGCGCGCCGATCTCGCCGCGCTATTTCTGGGTCGAGCTCTTCGTGGCGACGCTGTTCCTGGCCGTCGCGTTTTGGGAGCGCACCCATTTCATCGGCGTCTGGCCTGGCGTTCCCCTCCGCCCGCTGCCGAGCGGCGCGTACGACCTCTGGCCCTACTGGAGCCGCTACGCGGTGCACGTCGTCCTGCTGGCGACGCTCGTGGGCGGCGCACTGATCCTGGGCGACAGCTTTCGCACGCCCTCGCGGCTGTTCTGGCCGGCGATCGGCCTCGCGCTGCTGTTGCCGGTCATCTGGCCGGAGATTCGCAGCATCGCGGCGTGGCGCTACGGCAAGATGCCGGACTGGCAGGCCGGGCTGATCGACGGGCTGGCGGGACTGGCCGCGGGCGTGATCGGCGGGCTGGCCGGCAGCCTGTGGCGGTGGTTCAGGACCGGCGAGTGGCCGCCGTTTGCGCCCGTGTCGTGGGCCGCGTCGCTGTGCATCGTGCTCGGCTGGCAGCGCGGATTGCTGTGGTCCGTTCCGGCGCTGGCCCTGTATCTTGTGGCAGCTGGCCTGCTGTGGACGGTGCAGTCGTTCCTGGCCGACCTCGCACCCGCCACCGACTCACCGACCGACCGACCACCGACCACCGATTTACCGACCACCGACCCACCGCCCCCGCCGTGCTAAACGAGACCTCTTCGCCGCAGCCGCAAAGCGTCTTTCCCAACTACCTGCTGGCCGAGGACGACGGCAAGTTCCTCAAGCGGCCCGAGCTGCGGCCGGTGCGACTGCAGCTCGAGCTGCTCAAGCCCGACATGATTTTCGAGGAGCAGCGGGTCACCTCGACGCTGGTCGTGTTCGGCGGCACGCAGATCGTGGAGCGGCCCGAGGCCGAGCGGCGGCTGGCCGAGGCGAAGACAGCGCTGGCCGCCGATCCGGCGGACCCGCTGGCCCAGCGGGCGGTCAGCCGGGCGGAGCGGGTGCTGGCCAAGGCCCACTACTACGACGAGGCCCGCGAGTTCGCCCGCCTGGTCTCGGCGGCCTGCCAGGTGCACGGGCAGTGCGACTTTGCGATCGTCACCGGCGGCGGGCCGGGGATCATGGAGGCGGCCAACCGCGGGGCGGCCGACGTGGGGGCCAAGTCGATCGGCCTGAACATCACGCTGCCCGAGGAGCAGCTGCCCAACCCGTACATCACGCCCGACCTCTGCTTTCAGTTCCGCTATTTCGCGATCCGCAAGATGCACTTCCTGCTGCGGGCCAAGGGCTTGATCGTTTTTCCCGGCGGCTTCGGCACGCTCGACGAATTGTTCGAGGTGCTCACGCTGCGGCAGGTCAACCGCATGCAGCCGATCCCGGTCATCCTCTACGGCCGCGAGTTCTGGGACGGCGTCCTCAACCTGCGGTTCCTGGCCGACGAAGGCACGATCCGCGACGATCACCTCTCGCTGGTCAGCTACGCCGAGACGCCGCACGAGGCCTGGGAGATCATCTGCCAGTTCTACCGCCTGCCCGAGGACCGGTACGCCGTCGGGTAGCGCGTAGGGTGGGACAAGGCGGGCACCGCCGCGAAGCGGTGGTCGGCGGCCGACGGCCCACCAATTTGGTGCGGTCACGCGCGGTGGGCCGGCGCTCGCTCCGCTCGCTGGTCCCACCCTACGGCTGCCCGAGAGGTGTAGGGTGGGTCAAGGCCGCTGCGGCCGCAGACCCACGCGGAGACGACGCCAATGCCGCGTGGGTCTGCGCTCGCGGACTCGCTGGACCCACCCTACGCTGCTACGCGGTCGGGTAGTCACGCGCGGTGGGCCGGTGCTCGCTCCGCTCGCTGGTCCCACCCTACGGCGGCGAGTGATTGCCGCGAAGTAGCGCGGCCAGAATTCTTGCGCGGCGGGAATATCCCGCGGCCCGCTCGGCTCGATCAAGCAGTACCACAACGCTTTGTTCACCGGAGGCGGCGCTATGAACGACTCCGCGCTGGGACTCTTGTTGCTCGTGGGTTTGGCCGGATGCGCGGCAGAAGCGCCGCCCAGGGCAGAAGCGGCAGCGCCGGCGGTGCAACCGGCCGAGCCGGCGGCCGCGGCCGGGCGGCAGATCATCCGCCGGGCGCTGCTGGTGGTCCGCGTCGAAAGCTTCGGCGAGGCCGAGCGGAGACTGAACGAGCTGATCGGCGCCGACGGCGCGTACGTCGCCCAGTTTCGCGAGGACCGTTCCTCGGGCGCGCGGCGCGGCGGGCAGTGGACCATCCGCGTCCCCGTGCCGCGGTTTGCCCACTTCGTCGAACAGGCAGGCCTGCTCGGAATCGCCGAGCAGCGCGAAACGCACACCGACGACGTCACCGAGGAATACGTCGATCTGGAAGCACGAGCGAAGAACAAGCAGGCGCTGGAGGCCCGCCTGCTGGAGCTGGTCGCACGGCGGAGCGACGACATCAAGGACGTGCTGGCCCTGGAAGCCGAATTGGCGCGGGTCCGCGAAGAGATCGAGCGGATGCAGGCCCGGCTGCGGCAGCTGCGAGATCGCGTCGCGCTGTCCACCGTCGATATCACGGCCTACGAGCGGCTGGATTACCGGCCGCCGCTGGCCACGACGTTTGCCGGCAAGATCAGCCAGACCTTCTGGGACTCGGCCAACGAGCTGCGCAAGTGCGGCGAAGCGTGCGTGCTGGTGATCGTCGGATTACTGCCGTGGCTGGCGGCCATCTCGCTGGCGCTGTGCGTCGTCCTCGCGCCGCTCGTGTGGTGGGCCCGCCGCCGCAACCGGCGGCCGGTGATCGTCGTGGCCCAGGCGGTTGCGTAGGCGTAGGGTGGGTCAAGGCCGCCGCGGCCGCAGACCCACGCGGAGACCACGCCGATGCCGCGTGGGTCGGCGCTCGCGGACTCGCTGGACCCACCCTACGCTGCTGGCGTCGCGGCCAGTCCCAGCTCGCCGGCGATGGGCTGCATCGCGTCGATGACGAACTGGATGTGCTGGTCGAGATCGACGCCGAGGTCGGCGGCGCCACGGGCGATGTCGTCGCGATTGATGCTGGCGGCAAAGCCCTTGGCCTTCAGCTTCTTCTTCACCGACGAGGCCTGCATGCCCGCCAGCCGCTCGGGGCGGACCATCGCGCAGGCGGTGATGAAGCCGGCCAGCTCGTCGCAGGCGTAGAGCGTCTTGTCGAGCCGGCTGACGCGCGGGCAATCGGGCAGGTAATCGGCGTGCGACTTGATCGCGTAGATCACGTCGGCCGGATAGCCGCGCTCGGCCAGGATCGCCGCCCCCTGCAGCGGATGATCGGGCGGATTGGGCCAGCGCTCGTAGTCGAAGTCGTGCAAGAGCCCGACCAGGCCCCACTTCTCTTCGTCCTCGCCGAACTTGCGGGCATAGGCCCGCAGCGCCGCCTCGACCGCCAGCATGTGACGCCGCAGCGAGAGCGAGGGAGTGTATTCGTGAACGAGCGCGAGAGCGGCGGAGCGATCCATTACGTCTCGAGGTCCGACTTCTTCCCCAGCGGCTTCGTGTTCTCCTCGACTTCCTGCTTCTCGCGCCAGGGCTTCTTGTCCTTGTAGCTCTGCAGCTCCTTCTTCAGCTGGTCGTCCACCATTACCTCTTCGACGCCCAGCTCGACCGCCTTGCCCGACCACTTGATGGCCGTCTCCCAGTCGCCCTGCTCGGCGTAGCCGGCGGCGAGCGTGCTGAGGATGTGCGGCTTCTCGTACTTGGTCAGCTCGCAGGCCTTCAGGCTGCACTCCAGCGAACGCTTGGCGTTGCGGACCGGGTCGTCGGGGCTGGTGGCCAGCACCCAGGCCAGGTTGTTGAGCACGCCCGTATCGTTCGGGTCGAGCTTGAGGGCCTCTTCGTAATCCTTCACCGCGTCGGCGTGCTTGCCGACGCTGAGCAGGGCGTCGCCGCGCTGCCGCAGGGCGTCGGCCTTGTTCTCCTTCGCACCGGCGTCCTTGTCGTCGGCCAGGCCGTCGATGACGCTGGTGATCAGCTCGATCGCCTTCCGCGGCCGCTTGTCGCCCACATAGTACGACGCCAGCTGCAGCCGCAGCTCGGGGTTCGTCGGGTCCCCCTGCAGCAGCGTCTGGATGTCGGCGATAGCGTCGGCGTAGTTCTGCTTCAGGGCCGCCATCGTGCTCCGCAGCTCGATCGCCTGCGGCAGGTCGGGCCGCAGCCGCAACACGCGGTCGAGGTCGGCCTTGGCCAGGGCGTCCTTCTTCTCCGAAGCGTACAGCCGGCACCGCATGAGCAGCCCAGAGATGTCGTTGGGGTTGATGCTCAGGGCCTCGCCCAGGTCTTCCAGGGCTCCCTTGGTGTCCTCCTTGATCCAGCGGAGCTGGGCCCGCAGCTTGTAGCCCTCGGTCGCCTTCGGGGCGAGCTTGATCACCTCCTCGCAGTACTTCATCGCCTCGTCGAACTTCTTGTTCAGGATCAGGGCCCGGGCCAGTTCGGCGATCACGCCCGGATTGTCCGCGTCCTGCTCCAGCAGCTTCTGGAAATCGGCGATCGCCTTTTCGTTCTCTCCCTTGGTCAGATAGTGCAGGGCCCGCGCCTGCCGCGCGGCCACATGCTTGGGCTGCACCTTGAGGGCCTCGTCGTAGTCGGCCAGCTTGCGCTCGTCGTCCTCGAGGAACTGGGCCCGCAGCACGTACGCATCGGCCAGCTGCTTGGGCTGATCCTTTGGCTTGAGGAGCTTGATCGCCTCATCGAGCGCGGCGATCGCGTCCCGCGTCTCGCCGCCGGGCAGGGCCTGGAACTTGGCCTCCAGCAGGTAAACGTCCGGCAGCGTCGGATCGAACTTCTTCGCCTTGGCCAGGTTCTTCATCCCCTGGTCGCGGATCGACCGCCAGTTGCGGCTGGGCGGAATCTGCTCGAAGACCGACCTGGCGGAGCGTTCGGCGTGCTGGAACAGCGTCGCCCCCAGGAGCTTCTTGGCGAACTCGGTCTGGCCCTTGTCGAGGCCCTTATCCAGGGCGGTCTCGGCCAGCTTGATGACCTGCTCGAGTTCGCCCAGCGTTTCCGCCGTGATTTGCAGCTCGGTGGCCTTGTCCAGGTCTTCCTGGCCGGCGTTCTGGGCCAGCGTGGCGGCCGGTCCGGCGACCAAGCCCAGCGAAATCGCGGCCAGCGTGAGTAGTAGCTTGCGCATGGTAAATCCCCAATCGGCGGCAGCCGCCGGCCGGAACAGCCGCGGCAGTTTCGGTAAGCTGTTCCTATTATGTCGGTTTTGCGGGAGTGACGCTACGTCAGGAGTCGGGAGTCGGGAATCGGGGATCGGGAGTCGGAGGCTGACTTTCTCCGACTCCTGACTCCCGACCCCCGACTCCCGGCCTGCGGCTTGCCGCAAATCCAGGTGCCGAGTAATGTTGTGACGGCGGCTGCCGTAGCCCGCCACTCCGGCGGCCGCCGTAGCCCGCCACTCCGTGGCGGGAACCCGCGACGGAGTCGCGGGCTACCACCTGAGTTTCCCATGTCCAAGACCCGTCAGAAAGTCTTCGAATACGTCGAGCCGATCGGGGCCCGCGTGCTGGTCCGCAAGGACGACGCCAAGCGGCACACCAAGGGGGGCATCGCCCTGCCCGACGCGGCCGAGATTCCCACGATCACCGGCCGGATCGTCGCCATTTCGGCCCAGATCGAGAACGACGAGGACCTGCCGCTCCGCCAGTACGACAAGATCCTGTTTCACCCGAAGAACGCCATCCCCGTCGATTTCGAGTCCGACAACCAGCTGTTCGTGATCCCCGTCGAAGACATCGTCGCCGTCTTCCGGCGCGAAGAAAAAGAATCGTCGGAGTAGCCCACCACGTCCTCAGGCCCGGAGGGCCGACAGGAAGTAGCCCCGACCGTCAGGTCGGGGATTATTCGTCGCAAATATGAAACGTTGAGGCCCGGAGGGCCGGCACATGGCAGGACGGATTCCGGCGTCCAATGTGCCGGCCCTCCGGGCCTGCGTTCATTGTAATATCACCTCAAACCCCGGCCTCACGGCCGGGGCTATTACCTGCCGGGCCTCCGGCCCTCGTCAACCTTTGAATTCGCCCGATGCAATTCCTCGCCATCGTAG
>DASRJB010000558.1:0-5615 GCA_035649715.1 Pirellulaceae bacterium | reverse complement strand
CGTTGCTGCCGCGGGCCCGCGGCGCGGCGGGCGCTGGCGGAGCGGCGGGCGCGGCGGGCGCAGCCGCGGGGGCCTGGGCGGCGGGGGCGGGAGCGGGCCCGTCGATGAACCAGGGCTGGCCGCCGCGGCTGGTCTTCAGATCGAGATCCAGCATCGCCGGGGCGTGGCTGAGGCAATAGACGCAAATCATCAGCCCGGCCTGAATCTTGGCGACCCGCTCCAGGAACCGCTTGGGATCGCCCGAGATGGAGATCATCGCCGGGATCAGCAGCGAGGCGTAGACCGGGATCATCAGCGTGTAGAGGCCGTAATAGTTGCGGCCCAGGGCCACGACGAAGTACTGCATCGGCGTGAAGACGAAGAACGTCAGAAACAGCGTGCGGTGGTCGCCGCGGCGGGTCGGCGTCATCGTGATGAATTCGCGGAGCGCCCAGAACGAGACGAAGCCGAACAGCACGATCGTGCAGATGTAGGCCACGCGGCCCTGCGGAATCAGGGCGGCGAACAGGATGCAGAACATGAACAGCCAGGCGGCGACTCGCTGGTTGAACGTCTGCACGATCGCCGGGTGCACGGTGCTCTCCGGCTGGCGGCGGAGCGTGCGGCCGACGAAATAGGCCACCAGCAGCGCCGCGACGACCGAGAACATCAGGATGAACGTCCGCGGATCGAGGCGGACGTTCGGCCCGAGCTGGGCGAGAAGCGGTAATAGTTCGGCTGGCGTCATCCGTCACACGTCCTTGAGCCGCAGCACGGCCTGGCGGGCCCGCTTGAGGAAGTCGAGCTTGCTTTCGTTGGGCTCCAGCCAGATCGGCGCGCCGACGGTGATGCAGCTGAGCAGCGGCACCGGCAGGAACTCGCCCCGCGGCAGCACGCGGTTGAGGTTGTCGATATAGACGGGCATCAGCTCCAGGTCCGGCCGCTTCTTGCTGAGGTAGTAGAGGCCCGATTTGAATTCGAGCATCTCCTCCTCGGTGTTGCGGCGGCCCTCGGGAAAGACGATCAGCGAGTGCGTCATGCCGATCTCGCGGATCATCATATCGACCGGGCTCTGGTGGACCTTGATCTCTTCGCGGTCGATCAGCATCGCGTTGAACGAGCGGGCGATGTAGCGGCGGACGGCGCCCTGGGCCCAGTAGTCCTTGGCGGCCACCGGGCGGGTCAGGTCGCGGATGTCGCCGGGCAGCGTGGCCCACAAGACGAGGGCGTCGAGGTGGCTGGTGTGGTTGGCGAAATAGACCCGCTGGCAGGTGTCGGGTTGGCATTCGTGCCAGCGCAGCGTCGCCCCACTGAGCATTTTGGCGGTGATGGCCAGGAGCGAGGCAGTGAGGTTCATCGAGAGTAGCCATCTCGCTCCGCGAGATGTTTGCCTCACGCGGAGCGTGAGGTCAACTATGACCGGACGAAAGTAAGCGTAGCCCGCGGCCCGCGGAGCGGCAATCGCAGCCGGCGGCCGTGCGAATCGCTCTGTCCGCTGCCGGGGCGCAGGGGTAAGCTGAAGGGGTTGTAGCGTGGCCTGGGAGGTAGTGGGCATGAATCTGGCTTCCTTTCGTACGTGGATGCTCGGCCTGGCGCTTGCCGCCGTGCTCGCTGGCGGGCCGGCCGGCCGGGCCCTGGCCGACGATCCGCCGGCCGATCCGGCCGCGCAAGATGCGAAGCTGAAGACGCTGATCGAGCAGCTCGGGGCCGACGGCGATTTCGCCGCCCGCGAGCGGGCCCAGGCGGAGCTGGCCAAGCTCGGCCTGGAAGCCTTCGACGCCCTGCACGCCGCGCAGAACCACCACGTGCCGGAAATTGCCCTGCGGGCGCGGTACCTGGTCCGCAGCATGAACGTCCGCTGGTTTTCGGAGACCGACGGGCCGGAAGTGATCCGCATCCTCAAGGAATACGGCGATCTGTCCGAGTCCGACCGCCGCAACCGCATGGAGCGCCTGGCAGCCCTCGAAAACCGGCAGGGAGTCGCCGCCCTGGTCCGCCTGTCGCGGTTCGAGACGAACGATCCGCTGGCCAAGTACGCGGCGCTCAAAATCCTGGAGATGCCGCCCCCGGCCGACGACGCAGCAAAGGCCGAGACCGCCAAGTCCATCCGCAACATCGTCGGCACCAGCAAACGCCCCGCCGCCGGCTGGCTGCTGCTCTATGCCCGCTCGCTGGCCGATCCCGCGGCGACACTGGCCGAGTGGGACCAGGCAACGAAGGCCGAACACGAAGCCCTGAAGAATCCCGACAAAACCAGCCGCGAGATCGTTCGCGACTTGTACCGCTACCAGGTCGATACGCTGAAGCGCTTGTCGCGGAACGAAGAGGCGATCGCGGTCATCCGCCGCACCTTCGACCTGACCAACGAAGTGCCCGACCACGTCCTGGAGATCGTCGATTGGCTGATGCAGATCCAGGCCTGGCCGGTGGTGCTGGAGGCGATGCAGCGATTCGAGAAGACCGTCGCGGACAATGCCGATCTGCTCTACCGGCAGGCCGAGACGTATCAGAGGCTCGGTCGGACCGAGGAGGCCGAGGTCACGGCCAAAAAAGCCCTCGCCCTGCGGCCGGAGAACCTGGAAGAGCACCTGCTGATCGGCTTCGGCCTGGAAGAGAAGCGCGGCATGCACGCCTGGGCCGAGCGTGAGTATCGCGAGGTCATCAAGGCCGCCGCGGCCGGCTCGGTCGCCGACTTCAAGGCCCGCTTCCGCCTCTCCGAGCTGTTGCACGACCAGGCCCAAGAGCTGCTGGCGGCCGAGGCGCTCAAGCCCGTCTGCGACCTGATGCAGAAGGACGAAGCGGCCAAGGAGGCCTGCCAGCGGGCCTACCGCTCGCCGGAAGGCGTCATCGCGCGAATGCACTTCTTCTTCGCCTGCCATGCCCACGGACAGAAGGACTATCCCAAGGAACGCGAGCACCTCGATCTGGCCATTACTTCCGATCCGACTGACGCCGATGCGCTGATCGCCATGTATCGCGTGCCGGACGCCGACAATCCCTGGAAAGAGAAGACGCGGAAGGCCATCGAGGAGACGTCGGACATGTATGCCAAGGGCATCGACGAATGGCAGCAGCGGTACGACGCCGCGGATAACGAACAGATCCAGTCCGCGGCCGGCGAGCAGTTGGCCCAGGAATGCAACCAGTACGCCTGGCTCGTGGGCAACACGATCGGCGATTACGACAAGGCGGTGCGGATGAGCCACAAGTCGCTGGAGCTGCGGCCCAGCACCTACAGCTTCGCCGACACGCTGGGGCGGGCCTATTACGGCAAAGGCGACGTGGCCAATGCCGTGAAGTATCAGCGGCTGGCGGTCAAGCTCAGTCCTTTCTCGGGCCAGATTCGCCGGCAGCTCGACTTCTTCGTCAAAGAGGCCCAGGCCAAGGGAGTCAAGCTGCCGCCGGCCGAAGGGACGCAGCCGTGAGCGCGGCGGACGGCGCTGCGCCGCTCGTGGCCAGATACGCCGGGCCGCGGCCCGACCCGATGTATCACGTGGTCCTGCTAGCGATGTGCAGCGGGGTCCTCGTCCTGGCTGCCGTGCTGTCGGTCCGGAATCAATCGCAGGTCGTGCTGCCGATCCTCGGTCTGCCGCTGCCGGAGCTCTGCCTGGCCCGCCGGCTGACCGGCTGGGGCTGCCCTGGATGCGGGATGACGCGGTGCTTCATCGCCCTGATGCACGGCGACTGGCTGGCCGCCTGGCGGTACAACCCGTCGGGCATCTGGCTGTTCGGCTTGATGGCCGCGCAGATTCCGTTTCGGGCAATTCAGCTGTGGCGGATTCGCCGCGGGCTGCCGGAGCTGAACACTGGCTGGACGGCCCAGATTTTGCTGGGACTCTTGATCGTGCTCATGCTCGGCCAGTGGGTGCTGCGGGCGATCGGCCTGCCGATCTAAGTAGGCCCCTTCTGCCGGAAGGGGCCTTGAGGGAAGCGCAGCGACCGGGAACCTCAACGCTCTGCCCAGGTCCCGCCCGGCAGGCGGGACCTACAAGGACGCTCCCATGCCCGCCGTCATGGATAGTGATTTTCGCCTGAACTACGAAGAACGGGGCAGCGGGCCGCCGCTGTTGCTCGTCCACGGCTTCCCGCTCGACCACACGATGTGGCGCTTTCAGCTGGAAGCGCTGTCCGATCGGTGGCGCGTCATTGCGCCGGACCTCCGTGGCTTCGGACAAAGCAGCGTCGCGCCCGGTACGGTGACCATGGCACAATTCGCGGACGATCTGGCGGGCTTGCTGAGCGTGCTAAAGATCGATCGGCCGGTCGTCTTTTGCGGCCTGTCGATGGGGGGCTATGTGGCCTGGCAATTCGCGCTCAAGCACCGCAGCAAACTGGCGAAGCTGATCCTGTGCGACACGCGGGCCATCGGCGATTCGGCCGAGGCGGCGGCCGGCCGGCTGAAGACGGCCGAAAAGGTGCTGGCCGAAGGGGCGCGGGTCGTGGCCGACGCCATGCTGCCCAAACTGTTTGCTGCCAGCACGGCGACCAGGAGCCCGGCGCTGGTCGCGGCCACAAAGGAAGTCATCCTCAAGACGTCGCCAGCGGGAATCGCCGCGGCCTTGCGCGGGATGGCCGAGCGGCCCGACGTGACGAGCCGCCTGAGCGAGCTCGATCTGCCGGTGCTGGTGATCTGCGGCCAGCACGACGCGATCTCGCCGCCGGCGGAGATGCAGGGCATCGCCGCGAAGCTGCCGCAGGGAAAGTACGTCGAGATTGCCGAAGCCGGTCACATGGCGCCGCTGGAGCAGCCCGCCGCGGTCAACCGGGCCATCGCCGAGTTTCTCGGTCCGTAGTTGCTACGGCAGCTCGAACACCGACTGGCACTTCACGATCGCGCAGTCGTCGGGGAACGTGTGGAAGGCCTGCACCAAGAGGCTCCGCGTTCGCGTTTCGGCGTAGATATAGCTGACCGCGCCGAGGGCCATCCGCCCGCTGGAATCGAACGTGTGGATGAGGCCCTGCCGCTCGCCCCCTTGGGCCAGCTCTTCCTGAAACGTCCAGAACAATTCCGGTGCGACCGGCTCCAGCTGAAAGCTCGTCTGATAGACGACGCCGCCGCGGCATTCGACGCGGTCGCTCCGCTGACCCTTCAGGCGGTAGGAGAGCAGCCGGCGGCGTTCGGGCAGCGGGTGCTGGGCCGAGGCGGCGACCTCGGTGAGGGTCATGCCGCGATACCGCCAGGTGACGACGTGCCCGGCCGACGTGATGTCGAGCCGCGCGGAGAACTCGCCGCGCTCCACGGTCCGCGTCTTGTGCACCTCGAACAATTCGGGGTGCAGCGCGCGGCCGAAGAGCTGAAACGACAACTCGGCGACTTTCGGTCGAACGGATAACACGGCGATGATTCCGCGTGAGGAGCTGCAAGTAACTGGAAAAGCCTCATGCTGGGTCGCATTATACGACGCCCATTTGGAGGTCACAAAGCCAGTTTGCCCGCGGCCGAATTTGTCGCGGGCACGCCTCTTGACAGGGTGTGAATCGGCCGCTCCTGAGTGCCACCCCCACGCCACGAAGCGTGGGCGTGGCGCCCGCCGCGCCGCTGAATCGCAGGCAAATCCGCCTTGACCAACGTCCGCCGTCTGCCGTACTAAACTGCGTGGGAGATGCTGCACGAAGCGCGGCACGCTAGCACTGCA
>DASRJB010000557.1:0-14886 GCA_035649715.1 Pirellulaceae bacterium | reverse complement strand
ACGGTCATGGTAGCGCGTTTGGAGCGAAGAAGGAGTCGGCTGTTAATTATAGTCTGAGCCAGTCGCTCACGCCCGCGCGCCGGCG
The DNA here is from genome assembly GCA_035649715.1 of Pirellulaceae bacterium. Lineage (GTDB taxonomy): Bacteria > Planctomycetota > Planctomycetia > Pirellulales > Pirellulaceae > CAYLLN01. The sequence continues at coordinate 14,801 of DASRJB010000557.1, read as the reverse complement.
AGTTGCGACTCGGCGGCGTGGCGATAGTGGCCGTCGGCTTCCATCAGCTCCGCGTGGGTGCCGCGCTGGGCGATGCGGCCGTGCTCGAGCACGATGACGCGGTCGCACTGGCGGAGCGTGCTCAGGCGGTGGGCGATGACGAGCGTGGTGCGGTCCTGCATGGCCCGCTCCATCGCCGAGAGGATCTCGTGCTCCGTATGCGGATCGATGGCGGCGGCCGGATCGTCGAGCAAGAGCAGCGTTGGATCGAGCACGACCGCGCGGGCGATCGCCAGCCGCTGCCGCTGGCCGCCCGAAAGGTCCAGGCCGCCTTCACCCAGAACCGTGTCGTAACCGTGCGTCAGCGCGGCGATGAAATCGTGCGCCGCGGCGATCTTCGCGGAAGCCTGGACCTGGCCGAGCGTGGCCTCGGGATGGCCGAAGGCGATATTCGCGGCCACCGTGTTGCTGAAGAGATACGTCTCCTGAAAGACGAGCCCGATATGTCGCCGCAGGTCGTCGAGGTCCAGGTCGCGCAGGTCGTGCCCATCGAGCAGGATTCGCCCGCGGGTCGGGTCGTAGAAGCGGCAGAGCAGCGCCAGCAGCGTCGTCTTGCCCGCGCCGGTGGCACCCAGAATCGCGACCTTCTGGCCAGGCTCGACGATAAACGTCACGTCTTTCAGCACCGGGTTGCCCGGCGTGTACTCGAACCAGACATGGTCGAACTCGATGCGGCCTCCGTAGCCCGCCACTCCGTGGCGGGTTCCCGCGACGGAGTCGCGGGCTACAAGTCTCACCGCGTTGGGCGGGCTGTGGATCGCGATCGGCGTGTCGAGGATTTCAAAGACGCGGCGCGCGCCGGACAGGCTCTGCTGCACGCTGTTGGCGATGTTCGTCAGGTTGGCAACCTGGCTGGAGAATTGCTGGAGCAAGCCCGCGAAGACGACCAGGCCGCTGCCCAGCGCGAGCCTATCCTGCGTGACCAGCCAGCCGCCGTAGGCCAACAGGATCACGAGGTTGATCTGGGTCATGTAGCCGATCGTGGGGCCGAAAATGCTGACCCGCCAGAAGATGCCGTGCTGCTGGTCGCGGACGGCGCGGTTGTCGGCCGCGAAACGGGCGATCTCCTCCCGCTCCCTGCCAAAGCCCTTGATCACCTGCACGCCCTGAATGCTCTCGGCCAGCCGCAGGATGACGCGATCGACCAGGTCGCGGTTGCGGTCGTACAGCGGGCGGACCATCCGCGAGAAGATCACGGTCACCAGCCACATCAGCGGCGTCGTGGCCAGACAGGCCAGCGTCAGGCCGACATTCAGGCTGAGCATGTAGCCCAGGTAGCAGACCAGCGAGACCAAGAGCAGCACGAACTGAATCAGCACGCCGTCGATGAACGAGCGCACGCTCTGCACGTCGCTGGTCACCCGGTTGATGATCGAGCCGGTCGCGTTGGCGTCGAAGAACCGGAACGAGAGCCGCTGCAGCTTGTCGTAAACGAGGCTGCGGAGCTGCGGCACGATCCGCGTGTGTACCAGATAGCCCGCCGAGAGGGCATACACGTAGTTCAGCGAGCCGCGAATGGCCTCTAGCAGCAACACCAGCGCCGCCAGCAGGGCCACCTGGGCCAGCGGCGACGAAAACGGCAAAGTGAGGCCAAACGGAATCGGCGGCTTGTCGAGCGAGGCATGCGCGTAGAAGCGAATCAGGTCGATGCCCAGCCCCGTCAGTCGCAGCGTGCCCAGCGCCGCGAGCAGCAGCAGCCCCTGCAAGCAAAGCAGCCGCAGGCAGCCCCAGCGATACTGCCACCCCAGGCCGATCATGCGGCGGATGAGGGCCCAGTTGGAATTCTGGGGCGATTCTGGTGGGGCGGGTAGGTCGGACAACGGCGGAGGCGGCGCGGGAGCAGAACCAGGCCCAGCGACGTCGGCTGCACATGTAGGCCAATTGCTAATCTATCCGCCGCGTCGCCGAACGAAAATGGCAGCCGCTGCGGGGAATATCCGCACCATCCCGCGGTTCCGAGTAAAATCAGACGAATCGTCTCAATATCGCGCGGATGCTGGCGAATACGGTAGCGGCATAGCAACCGGAAGTGCAAACGAGGGATCGGAATCCGACGTGCCTGGATAATGTCCCTCGCTTACGCTTCGGGTTGATTTCTGCGTCGCTTGGCAATTGCCGCACTCGTGTGCAACAATCGACCGCATGATCATTCCGCAATTCTCGCTGCGGTGGCTCTTGGGGCTGACGGCTCTGTGCGCAGGAATTTCGCTCATCCTCTCGTTCGCCATGCGGGGCGACGGCTGGGCGGTCGGGTCGGCGGCCGCGCTGGGCAGCGTTGCGGCGGTGGCGATCCTGCACGTGGCAGCGTTCCTGGGGGCCTGGCTTGTTTCCCAGATGTCAATCGGCCTGTTCGGCCGCCGCGCCGAGGGTCAATCGCCGTTTGCCAACAAGACCGTGGCTGAGGCGCCCTTCGAGGGCGCTGGCCTGGTTGAATCGCCAATGACCGAAGGTCCGCCTCCCATTACCGGATAGTCCGCCCAGGAGCCGAAGATGGTCCGCCGCACCCGATTCCCGGGTCTATTTGCAGCGCTGGCCGCCGCGCTGATTTGCGGGCTATTGGCGACGGCCGCGCGCGCCGGCAGCGGGCCGCTGTTTTCGCTGCCGCAAGTGGGCGTCAAGAACAAAAGTGGCCTGATCATCTCGCTCGACGGCCGCGGCGTCGAGGGCAACGGCTACCGGCCCGTCCGCGTCGAAGTCACCCCCTGGCCTCCCAAACCGCTGACGGCCGACCGGCAGATTCGCATCGTCATCAAGCCGAATTCGTACAACGCGGCGAGCACTCCGCAGGTTTCGCAGGTGATCGACTTGCCCGAAGGCAGCATGCAAGTCGAAGCCATCCTCTCGGTGCCGCAATCGGCCCTCTGGTATTCGATGGCGATCGAGACCTACGAGGGGGGCGAGAAGCTCGAGGACCTGTCGCATCCCTACATGGGCTGGGCCAACGTCAACTATTGGGACTGGACCGAAGACCGCCCGACGATGCTGTTCATCGATTCGCAGGTTCTGGCGCGCGCCGCTCGTGATCCTGCCGTCGCTGCCTTCAAATCGACCAGCGCCGACCCGACGCCGACGAACAACCTGCCCGACGTCCGCACGATGGCCTACCTGTTTCCCGATCCCAGCCGCGGGATGCCCGTCGGCTCTCCGGGGACCTCGCCCGGCATGCTTTTGGCGACGACGCCCAAGCCGACCGACGTCATGCTGCTGTCGCAAATCGCCGACATGGGCCGCGTCGAGATGCTGCCGCCGGCGGAATTGCCCGAGCGCTGGATCGACCTCAGCCAGTACGACGTCATCACGATCCGCTTCGGCGACCTGAAGGACCTGGCCGCCAAACAGCCGCAGACGTTCGCAGCCCTGCGGCAATGGCTGTCCACAGGCCCGCTGCTCAATGTGTATGACGTCGGGGACAAGTTCGAGCGGCTGGCCGATCTGGAGCAGCTGCTAAAGCTGCCGCCGCTGCCGGCTGGCGAAGAGCAGCCTGCCGAGCATCGCGGCTGGACCGCGCCGGATACGAACATGAAGAAGCACGAGTTGCGTTCGGCGTGGGAAGCGCAGGACTACGAGCTCACCCAGCAGTATCCCGGCGGAGGCTATTCGAAAACAATCCGCAACAAGCGCAAGCCGACGGCCGCGATCGCGCCCAAGTCGAAGGACGCCAAGTCGAAGGACGATAGTCCGCTGCTGGAGAAGCCGCCGTTTCTGTTCCGGCGGGCGGGCGTCGGCTGCGTCGCGGCCATCTCCGCCGCCAAGCCGTTTCCCGGACAGGACACCGATTGGATCCTGCTATTCAACTCGGTGCCGGACAACCACTGGAAATGGTTCCGCCGCACTGGCTTCTCGCAGCATCGCACGAACGACGACTATTGGACGTTCCTGATTCCTGGCGTCGGCGAAGCCCCCGTCGTGTCGTTCCTGCTGCTGGTCTCGCTGTTTGCGATCGTGATCGGGCCCGTCAATTACGTCCTGCTTGGACGCTCGCGGCGGCTCTATCTGCTGCTGCTCACCGTGCCTGCCGGGGCGCTGCTCGTGACGCTGTGCCTCTTCACGTACGCCCTGTTAACCGACGGCCTGGGCGTGCGGTTGCGGTCGCGCAGCTTCACGGCCCTCGACCAGCGCACGGGCGAGGCCGCGGCCTGGTCGCGGCAGTCGTATTATGCCGCGATCGCGCCGTCGCAGGGTCTGACCTATCCCAACGACACGACGGTGTTTCCCCTTGAATACGAGCCTGGCTATCGCGGCAGCAACCCTAACGGCACTACCGGCAAGCTGGTCTGGGACGAAGACCAGCACCTCACTTCCGGATACCTGACTTCGCGGACGGCCACGCAATTCATGATCCAGCGGGCGACGAAGACGCCGGCGCTGCTGGTCGTGAAAGAGGGTGCGGCGGCCGGCCAGCCGCCGGAAATAGAGAATCGCCTGGAATCGGAGATTCGCTATCTGCTGCTGCGCGACAGCCGCGGAGATTACTTCGCCGGCAAAATGGTCGGCCAGGACGCGAAGGCGAAACTGGCCAAAATCGATCCGGCGGCGGCCGAGAAGGAGCTCCGCAAGCTGGCCGATGCGGTCGAGCCCGATTTGCCCCGTGGGTACGACCCGAACATCCACAACAACAACGCCCTGTCGTTCCTGAACGGCAACTATGGTGGAGCCTGGAACAACGTCGATGCCAGCGCCGCCAAGCCGCTGATGGCGGCGAGCCTGCTCGAGAAGAACATCGTCGAGTGCATCCTGCCGTCGAAACGGCCGCTCGAGCCCGGCAGCTACACGGCCGTCGTCGACGCTTCCCCCGCGGTGCCCATCGGCGTGCCGCGCGTCCGCGAGGAGGCCAGCCTGCACGTGATTCGAGGAAAATATTGAAGCATGGTCGCGACGCATTCCATGATCGAGCTGCGGCGGCTGCACCGCTTTTTCGGCTCCACGCGGGCCGTGAGCGACGTGACGTTCGAGGTCGGCCGCGGACAGGTGTTCGGCTATATCGGCCCCAACGGCGCGGGCAAGACGACGAGCATGCGAATTCTGGCGACGCTCGACCTGCCGACGGCGGGCGACGCCTTTGTGGACGGCTTCTCGTGCGTGAACGATCCCGACCGCGTCCGCCGCCGCTTGGGATTCATGCCCGACTATTTCGGCACCTACGCCGACGTGAACTGCTACGAATACCTCGACTTCTTCGCCCGCAGCTACGGACTGGTTGGCCGCGAACGACACCAGGCCGTCCGCCACACAATGAGTTTCACGCGGCTGGACGAGCTGGCCGAGAAGCCGATCCGCGGCCTCTCCAAGGGCATGCGGCAGCGGCTCTGCCTGGGCCGCGCGATGATCCACGATCCCAGCGTCTTGATCCTCGACGAGCCGGCCAACGGCCTCGATCCGCGGGCCCGCATCGAGCTGCGCGAGATGATCCGCCTGCTTGCCGCCGACGGCAAGACGGTGCTGGTCAGCTCGCACATCCTCACTGAACTGGCCGAAATGTGCGACGAGGTGGGCATCATCGAGCGCGGGCAGCTGTTGGCGGTCGGCACCGTCGCCGAAATCCAAAAGCAGCAGCAGCCGCACCGCGAGGTGAAGGTCCGTGTGCTGGGCGGCGCGGCGGCTCTGGCTCTGTGGCTGGGCCAGCGCAGCGACGTGACGCACGTCAAGGCCGACGGCGAGCTGGTCCGCTTCACGCACGAAGGCGAGCAGGACACCGAGGTCGCCTTGCTGCGCGAGATCGTGCTGGCCAACTTCGCCGTGGCCGAGTTCGGCAGCACCAACAAGTCGCTGGAGGACGTATTTATGGCCGTGACCCGCGGAGCGGTGCAGTGAGGAAATGATGACCACCGTCGATCTTCCCGCCGCCGCGCCCAAAGAAGCCGAGGCCACCGCGCCTCCCGCAGCCCCCGCCGACCGCTGGGCAGCGACCTGGCTGCAATTCGAGACGCTGCTCGACCGCGCGGGGGACCGGCTGAATCCGATTCTGGTGAAAGAAGCCCGCCAGTCGATGAAGAGCCGGCAATTCGTGGTCACGTTCTCGCTGCTGCTGGTATTCGGCTGGCTGTGGACGGTGCTCTTCATCTCGTTCGGCGTGCCGGCGATCTTCTACGCGCCGGTCGGCCCGGGCGTTTTGATGGGCTACTACGTCGTGCTATCGATCCCGCTGCTCATCGTCGTGCCTTACGCGGCCTTCCGGTCGCTGGCGGCCGAGCGCGAGGACGGCACGTTCGAGCTGCTCTCGATCACCGCCCTCAGCAGCCGGCAGATCGTCCTGGGCAAGCTGGGCAGCGCGATCCTGCAAATGATGGTCTATTACTCGGCCCTGGCGCCGTGCATCGCCTTCACCTATCTGCTCCGCGGGATCGACATCATCACGATTGGACTGTTTCTCGCGTACACGTTCCTGGCGTCGCTCTTGCTCAGCATCTTCGGCCTGATGATGGCGACCGTCACGCGGGCCCGGCACTGGCAGGTGCTGCTCAGCGTCGTGTTCGTGATGGCCCTGCTCGTGTTCACGTTCGTGTGGGACATGTCGTTCGTCAGCCTGCTGGCCAGCCGGGCGGCGATGCCGCTGGACCAGGTCGAATTCTGGATCGCCAACCTTTGCATGCTCAGCTTCTATGCGCCGCTGGCGACGCTGCTCTTGTTCATCTCGGGTGGGCAGATCACCTTCGCCAGCGAGAACCGCTCGACGCCCATCCGCATGGTCCTGATCGTGCCGCAGTTCCTGCTCGTGGGCTGGATGATTTTCTTCTGGGTTGCCTACCGTGTCGAGGAAGGGTTCTACGTCTGGACGACCGTCGCTGCGATCTACTGGGCGATCGCCGGGGCGTTCCTCAGCGGCGAAATGGCGCACCTCTCGCCGCGAGCCAAGCGGCAGCTCCCGCAGAGCTTTCTCGGCCGCACGCTCTTCACCTGGTTCAATCCCGGCTCGGGCACCGGCTACGTGTTTGCCATGCTCAACCTGCTCTCCGTGATGAGCGTGGCCTGGTTCGCCGTGCTCTACGGCTCGATCCTCGGCCAGGAAGTGCCCAGCTTCACCGAGTGGTTCTGCTACACGATCAGCCTCACCGGTTATGTTTTGGCCTATATCGGCATCGTGCGGCTGGCGATCGTCGCGCTGCGCCGCGTAACGCCCGTCGGCCTGTTGGCGACGTTCCTCTGCCAGGTGATCGTCGCCTCCGGCGGCGTGCTCTTTCCGCTGCTCCTGCAAACGATCATCAGCTGGGGCGACTATACGACGTTCGGCTACACCATGCTCCAGCTGCCTAACTATTTCTGGACGCTGTACGAGATTGCCGAGCGCAGCAGCTTCGGGGGCTGGGAGCTGGCCATCATCATCGGTAGCGTCGGCGGCGCGATCTTCCTGCTCAACTTGCTCGTCGCCGCGGGCGAGGTCGAGCACGTGCGGCAGCAAGCTCCGCAGCGGGTCCTCGAGGACGAGCGCCAGTTGCACCCGCAGCCCGAGCAGCGCAAGAAACGCAACCCGTGGGATGAAGAGCCCGTCAGCAGCGAAGCAACGTAGGATGGCCCTTCCGGGCCGTCCTACCGACTTAGAACAACGTGTAAATGAACGGCGCCAGCGCCGAACTCTGCACGAAGAACAGCACCAGACCCAACACCAAGAGCAAGATCAGGATCGGCAGCAGGATAAAGTGTCCCCGGCGGAAGAAGAACGCAATCACTCCCGCCAAGAGCAGCGGCAGACTCCGCTGGCGCTCGTGCACTAACTTCGGGTCTGCTTCCGCGCTGTCCAGCGGCTGCCAGGCCGATCCGGAGCCAGGCCGCTCGTTGTCCCACGCGAAGAAGCCCGGTTCGGCGCTCCGCCGCAGCCAGCGGGCCGGCCAGATCAGCCCGAAATAGACGACCGTGAGCAGCACGGCCATGACCAGCTTGCCTTGCCACTGGGCCAGCCCGCTCCAGGCTCGCTCGGGCCAGTAGAGCGCCTGCGGCAGCACGACGGCCAGAACCAGGTGCAACCAGCCGACGACCATCAGGCTGCCCCATAGCCAATCGACCGGGCTGGTCACTGTGTAGAAAAAGAAGCCGCCGACCAGTGCGAGAATCCAGCCGACGACGAGGCCATAGCCGATCTGCCGCTTGATCGCTGCGGCCTCGCGCCGGCGGGCCAGGTCGGCCGCGTAAGCGCCGCGGGCGCGCGGGCGCGGCGCGGCGGCGTCCGGTGCGCGCGGGCGGCCTTCAGTCGAGGTCGAAACGCTGGAGCCAGCGGCGGCGCTCATCTTGATTCAGGGGGGCGTTCTGCTGTCGGTCGCGGGCGAGAAAGCGATTGCCGACGACCAGGCAGTCGATGTCGGTGGCCATGAAGCAGCGGTAGGCGTCTTCGGCCGTATTGACGATCGGCTCGCCGCGGACGTTGAACGAGGTGTTGACGATTACGCTGCATCCCGTGCGGCCCTTAAAGCGGCGGAGCACGCTCTCCAGCAGCGGATTGCGCTGCCGATCGACCGTCTGCACGCGGGCGGAGAAATCGACGTGCGTCACCGCGGGAATCTCCGATCGCGGCTGCTGGAGCAGTTCGATGCCGAACTTGCCGTCCGCCTGCACCGGCCGCCGCAAGTGCTCGCTCACCGGATAGACCAGCAGCATGTACGGACTTTCCTGGCGTGCGCCAAAATACCGCTCGGCGTCTTCGGCCAGCACCATCGGCGCGAACGGGCGGAAGCCTTCGCGAAACTTGATCTTCAGGTTCATGTGCGACTGCATCGACGGCGAGCGGGCGTCGCCAAGAATCGACCGCGCCCCGAGCGCCCGCGGGCCGAATTCCATCTTCCCGCGGGCAACCGCGACGACCTTGCCGGCCTCGATCTCGGCCGCGATCCGCTCGGCCAGCTCGTCGCCCTGCAATTCGTCCCAGACAGCGCCCAGCCGGCGGAGCAGTGCGTCGTCGTCGGCCGATTCGGGCGGAATCTCCGGACCCAGGAACGCCCCGTGCATGCCGTCGGGCTGCGGCGCAACTCGCGGCGCCGCAAGGCGGTGATGCCAGAACCAGAGCGCCGCGCCGAGCGCTCCGCCGGCGTCGCCGGCCGCGGGCTGCGTCCAGAGGGACTCGAACGGGCCTTCCAGCGAGAGTTTTCCCGTGGCGACGCAATTCAGGGCCACGCCGCCGGCCAGCGTCAGATGCGGCAGGCCCGTGCGCTCGTGAACGTAGCGGCCCATCCGCAAAATCGCCTTGTTCACGACCTCTTGCACGCTGGCCGCGAGGTCCATCTCGCGCTGCGTCAGGAGCGACTCCGGCGGCCGCGGCGGGCCGCCCAGCAGCCGATGAAACCGCTCGTTGGTCATGGTCAGGCCGCCGGCATAGTTGAAGTACGCCTGGTTGAGCAGCAGGCTGCCGTCGTCGTGCAGCGACACGAGCTTGTCGAGAATCTCCGCGGCGTATTTTGGCTGACCATACGGCGCAAGCCCCATCAGCTTGTACTCGCCGCTGTTGATCTTGAAGCCGCAATAATAGGTGAACGCCGAGTACAAGAGCCCCAGCGAATTGGGGAACCGCATTTCCTCGGCCAGTTCGATCCGATTGCCGTGGCCGACGCCCCAGGTTGCCGTGGACCATTCGCCGACGCCGTCGATCGTCAGGATTGCCGCTTCCTCGTAGGGCGACGGAAAGAACGCGCTGGCTGCGTGCGACATATGGTGCGTCGTGAACCAGACCCGCTTGCGGATGCCCAGCTCGCGGGCAATCTCGCGCTCCAGCCAGAGCTTGCTGGTCAGCCAGGCCGGCATCGAGCGCAGGAAACTCGCCCAGCCGCGGGGCGCGGTCGCCAGGTAGCTGACCAGCAGCCGCTCGAACTTCACCACCGGCTGCTCGTAGAACACGACGTGATCGACGTCGCCCGCGCCGAGGCCGGCCTGGTCCAGGCACCAGCCGATGGCCCGGTGGGGAAACGAGGCATCGCCCTTGATGCGAGTGAAGCGTTCTTCCTGGGCTGCGCCGACGATCTGCCCGTCTTCCAGCAGGGCCGCGGCCGAGTCGTGATAGAAGGCCGATATGCCGAGGATCCGCACCATCAGGGCTGCTCCCCGGCGGCCGGCACGAGCGTCAACGTGAGCTCGCGACTGGCGCCCAAAGCGTCCGCCGAAAATCGAACTGTCGTTAGAGCACACCCGGCGAGGTCCGCCGGCAGACGAAATGAAAACTCGCCGCCGCTGGCGCGCGGCAGCTCGCGCCATTGGCACTCGTCGTAGTTTTCCGCCGGATGCAGCGTCGAAATCCACACGCGTACGCCTCGCAGACCTGCGCCCGAAATCCGGATCTCATTCACGCTCAGCGGGTAGCGCAGCGCCACCAGCGCCGTGGGCACATCCAGCGGCAACGTGGGCATGAACTGAGTCGTGGCCGGATAATCGAGCAGGAATTCCCCGGCCCCGTGCGGACGAACGTTCAAATCGAACGGCAGCCAATCGTTGATCGCCAGCTCGTGCGGCCGCGCGGCATCTTTGGGACCCAGCAATTCCGCGTGATGCTGCTCCAGGTAGTCGGCCGCCATTACGGCGTGAAAGTGTGTTGCCCGCGGCCCCGGATGGCTGTCGGCCGGGTTGATCCCCCAGCGGATTGCCTCCGGCCCGTTCTGTGGGGCGTTGCCATAGCGGCTGAGGAAAGGCTCGAGCGTCTCACAGACCGCTACCCCTGCGGAACGCCACAGCGGGAGAACCGGCGCGTAGCGTGGCTCATAATGCTCGCGGCAGGGCCAGCCAGGCAATGTGATCATCACGCCCGGCGTACGCTCGTTGCCGAGCAACTTGCCAAGAGCGGCGACCGTTTCGCGATAGCGCGCAAAGTTGTCCCCCTCCAGCAGCTTCTGTTCCCAGTCGAAGTACCGATAGCCGTATTTCGGGCCGGCATACTGAGTTGCCAGCTTGTCGGCCCGCAGCGACTCGAACTTGAACATCAGGTTCGGCAACAGCGCCTGGAGCTGCATCCGCACGCGGTGCGGCAGCGGGCCGCGGTCATTGCGGTCGGCGATCTGCGGCACCAGCTTCTCGTCGGGGTCGTTGGTGACGTAGCCCCAGAGGACGAGATCTGGCTTGATTTCGGGGATCAGCGTCCGTGCTCGCTGCAGCTGGTCGTGCGTGGACCAGCCCGACCGGCCTGCGGCGAGCACTTGCACCTGACGATACCCGCGCCGCTCCAATTCGATCGCCAGTTGCCGCCACCACAGCTGATTGAGCGTCGGATACGGCGGGCCGAACACGAACGAGTCGCCGAGCACGAGAATGGTGGGACGCTCGCCGGTGGAAGCGGCGGCCGGTAGCGGCTCGCCCCGCCATTGCCGCAAGCCGTCCACATCGCCCAGCGTCTTGCGGCGGTGATTCTCCTCCACAAGCTGGTTGTTGCGCCGCCACATCTCGCCCGCCGTCCAACCGCCGCGCTCCAGCGTCCCCAAGACCACGCGGTCGATAAACAGCAGCAGGGCTGCCACAACCGCCAGCGAAATCGCCCCATAGGCCAGGCCGCGCAGCGGCAGCAAATAGACCCTCCCGCGGCCCCAGCGAAAGGAAAAGAGCGATTTCACCGCTGGCTTGGGCATCGTTAGCGCGATCCGGCGATCATTTGCAAAAAGCGGCGGGCAAATTCGTCGCCCATTAGCCAAAGTGCCAGACCATACGTGACTGCGCCCGCCGCGGCTGCCGGCAGCACCGCCCAGGTCAACGGAACCTGAATGACGGCCCAGGCCGCCACGCACGCTAGCGCCGCGCTCACCCCGCTCCGTGCGAGGCAAGCCGCCGCTCCTGCCAGCATATCCCCTCCCAGACGATGGAGCAAAACGGCCGTCAGCACGGCTGCGTGGAACAGATAGAAGGTGGACGTCGCGGCCACCAGGCCCGCCGCTCCCCACGACCTCAGCAGCCCGAACTTGAGCGCCGCCCCGAGCATGAATCCGGCAAATCCAACCACGACGGGCGTCCGGGTGTCGTGCAGGGCGTACATCACCCGCGAGAGCAGGTCGCCGCAGCCGGCCCCGACGATCATTCCGACGGACAGCACGATCAAGCGGGCGACCTGTTGCGTGTCGCGAGCCGAGAACGCGCCCCCCTCGTAGAGCAGCCGCGTAACAGGCTCGCTGAAGCCGATCAGGCCCAGCACCACCGGTGTGAGCAGCACGATCAAGAGTCGCCAGGCGTGGGCGATTTCGGCGTTCAACTCCGCCCGCCGGCCTTCGGCCGCGTGGCCGGCCAACGCGGGGAACGTGACGGCGGAAAGGCCACTGGTGCCCACGAGCATGAGTGCGCCGGTCAACCGCCCGGCGTAGCCAAGATGCGACAGGCTTCCCGCCGAGAGAAACGAACCCAGATAACGGTCCAGCAGCGGATCGAGCCGCCAGTAAATCGAACCCAGCACAAGCGGCACGAGCAACGTCAGGCACCGCCGCACCGCGGCGCCGGGGACGAGCGTCCAGGCTTGCCGCTCGCGCAGTTGCAAAAGCCACGGCGGCACGAGAATGGCCGCCGTGGTCAGCCCGCCGATCAAAACGCCGTAAGCCGCGGCGTCGATCCCCTGCCGCTCGATGAACAGCGCCACATAGCCGACGGTGACCAGCGTGCCAATGACGCCGCCGGCTGCGGGCAGCGCGAACTGCCGCAGGCACTGGTGCAGAGCGTTGAGAAAGCTGACCAGGCTGTTGGCGACGATCAGTCCCGCGAGGATTCGCAGCAGCCTGGCGGCGAGCGACAATTGCCCTGGCGTAAATCCCGGGCAGAGCAGGCCGGCGATGGGCTGCGCCGCCACGGCGACCGCCGCTGCCACGACCAGCGAGATCGCCAGCAGGTAGAGGCCGATCTGGGCAGTCACCATCGCGGCAGCCTGCTCGCCGGCGTCACTGCGGCGCTCGGCAAAGACCGGCACGAGCACATAGCCCAATGACCCCGCCAGCATGGCCGAGATGACGACCGGCAAGGCCAGCACCGCCACGTAGGCATCCATTTCGGCCGTGGAGCCGAACTGGCCCGCCAGAATCCGCTGCAGGACAAACTGCACCAGCAACTGCACCAGCGTCAGGCCGGTGACGAGCCCCACAGACCGCAGCGAACTTTGGGGCTGGGGGGAGTTCAAGCGAATTGCCGGCTCTGGGTGGCGGGGCGAGGCCAAAAAACCTGTAATCTAGTGTTCCACAACCGACCGGAAAGACAAAAGGAATGTGCGGGATTGTCGGACTGTATGAGCGGAATTCCGGCTCTTCCGCAGACGCCCTGCGCGAGGCTGCCGCGAAAATGGCGGGCTGCCTGGTCCATCGCGGGCCGAGCGAAGGCGGCGTCTGGGCCGATCCAGCGGCGGGAATCGCCTTGGGCCACCGCCGGCTGTCGATCCTCGACCTCTCGCCGGCCGGCAGCCAGCCCATGACTTCGGCCTGCGGCCGATTCACGATCGTCTACAACGGCGAGGTCTATAACCATCAGGAGCTGACGGCCGAGCTGAGAGCCGCGGGCCAGGCGTTTCGCGGGCACTCCGACACCGAAGTCCTCGTGGAAGCGATCGCTCGCTGGGGCGTGCAGTCGGCGGTCGAGCGGGCCAACGGGATGTTCGCGTTCGCCGTTTGGGACGCCCAAGAGCGGACGTTGACGCTCGTCCGCGACCGGCTGGGAATCAAGCCGCTCTACTATGCCTGGGTCGGCGAGACGTTTGTATTCGCGTCGGAGCTCAAGTCCCTGGTGGTTCATTCCCAGTTTCGGCCCGAGATCGACCGCGACGCGCTGGCGCAATTCTTGCAACACAGTTACATCCCCGCGCCGGCGACGATCTATCAGGGCGTGTGGAAGCTGCCGCCGGGATGCTCGCTGACAATAGGTCCCGACTCGCCAAAGTCGGCAAAGCCGGTCCGCTATTGGTCGGTCGAGGGCGCGGTCGAGCGCGGCCGGCAGAAGCCATTTCGCGGCACCGCCGCCGCTGCCGTCAGCGAGCTGGAAAGCCTGCTCCGCGACTCGGTCGCCCGGCAGCGGCTGGCCGATGTGCCGGTCGGGGCCTTCCTCTCGGGCGGCATCGATTCCTCGGTCGTCGTCGGGCTGATGCAGGCCCAAGGGGCGCTCAGCGTGCGGGCCTTTACGATCGGCTTTGACGAGCCCGATTACGACGAGTCGCCGTTTGCCGAGGCGATCGCCCGCCACTGGCAGATCGACCACGTGATCGAGCGCGTCACGGCGCAAGAGGCCCGCGCGGTCATCCCGCAGCTGCCGGCGATCTACGACGAGCCTTTTGCCGACGTGTCGCAGATTCCGACGTTCCTCGTATCGCAGCTCGCCCGCCGGCACGTGACCGTGAGCCTGTCGGGCGACGGCGGCGACGAGCTGTTCGGCGGCTACGACCGCTACGCACGAATCGACGCCATCTGGAAGCGGATCGCGTGGCTGCCCGCTCCGCTCAGGAGGCTCGCTTCACGGCTTTACCAAAACGTCATGCACGAGCGGCTGCTGGGCCGAAGCGGGCAGAGCTTTCGGGCCCGCGCACTGGGCGTGACGGACCGGCGCGAGCTGTATGCCGAGCTGCACCGGCACTGGGAGAGGCCGGCGGAGGTGGTGATCGGCGCCCGTGGTTCATCTTCGGTAATTGACGGCATACGGAGTGTGCCTGCTACGTTTCTGGAGCAGATGATGGCCCTGGATACGGCGACGTATCTGCCGGACTGCATCCTGACGAAGCTCGACCGGGCGAGCATGGCGGTCAGCCTGGAGGCCCGCGTACCGCTGCTGGACCATCGCGTGGTGGAATTCGCCTGGACTCTGCCGCTGGAGTTCAAAGTCCGCGCGGGCACGAGCAAGTGGCCGCTGCG
>DASRJB010000556.1:0-4714 GCA_035649715.1 Pirellulaceae bacterium | reverse complement strand
TGCTCGACCTCTTCGTTGAACGGCGTGCCCAGCTCGGCCGAGGGGACGCTGAGGGTGACGACCTTCGCGGCCTTCGCCAGGCGGCAGATCGCGGTGAACTGCTCGTAGTGGGCGGCTTTCTCGGCGGTGATCCGCGTGTCGAAGGCGACCACGTCGAGCCGCTGCGTATTGCGGCAGGTCGCCACGGCTTCTTCGACGTTGGCCGCGACTTGCGAGGGCCGCAGCTGATTGGCGTCTTCGTAGAGCGCCAGCTCGACGCTCGTATATTCCAGGTCCGCCAGCCGCTCTAGCGCCAGCGGGAGCGACAAGTCGCCAAAACATTCCGTCGAAGCCGCGACAAACACCAGAACACTCCTTCGTTGGCAGTCCGTCCGTGCCACCCCAGGCGGGCGCGACGTAGTTTAACGCGGCCGCGCCGCTTTGGGCAACGGCAGGTCGGGGTCGAGAATCGGGAGCGGGCGGGAAATCTAACGACCTCTCATCTAACGCAAGGATGGAAGGGGCCAAAGGCGCAGAGCAGACCTGAGAGTGCTCGCATCGCGTCTTTGCTCCTTTGCTGCTTTGCGTTAAATCGAACGGCGCTGAATCGCCGGGTGAGCCTCGATGGCTGTCAGGTCTCTCGCTTACTTAGCGCAGTGTTTGCAGGCGGTCGTTGAGCACGAAAATCCGGCCGTTGGAATTGAACCGCAGCTCGAAACCGGCGACGCCGTCGAGCTGGGCCGCGCCGAGATAGACGAACGGCGGGTCGAGGAAATAGATCCGGCTCGTGCGGGTGGCGTCGCGGATGATTTTGATCGTGTTGCCCTGGCTGAACACCAGCTCGCGGCCCGCTTTGCCATCGGTATCGACGACGTCCAGGAGCGTGAACGGCCCGCCGAGGAAGTGGTTCGTGATCGTGCCCGAGGCGTCGTGCAAGATCCGCAGAAACTGATCGACAACCAGCACCAGGTCCTTGCCCGGTTTGCCGTCGGTGTCGGCTACGGTCAGCAGTTCCCAGCTGGCCGCGACGTTGTAAGTCTTGAGCGTGCGGTTGGCGTCGCGGTAGATGCGGATCGAGCCGAAGACGTCGAACACCAGCTCCTCGCCGACCAGGCCGTTGGTGTCGGCCACCGCGATCAGCTCCCACTCCGTGCCGATCAGCGTGTCACTGACGCGGCGCGTCGAGTCGTGAATGATGCGGACCGACGGGCCGATGTCGTAAACCAGCTCGTTCCCCGCCAGGCCGTCGGTGTTGGCCGCCGTCAGAAATACCGCGGTCGAGCCGGTGACGTAGTCGCGAGTCGTCCGCGTGCGGTCGGCGATGATGCGGACTCCCTGACCGGTGCTGAAGACCAGCTCGACACCGGCCAGGCCGTCGGTGTTGGTGGCCGTCGTGAAGACGCCCTGCGTGCCCACGAAGTAGTTCCGCGTGGCGCCGTTGGCTTCGCGAATCTCCACCCGCGAGCTGTCCTGGAACACGTCTTCGCCCCCGCCGTCGCCGTCGGTGTCGAAGCGGCCGAGGAAGACGCTGGGCATATCGCGCCCCTCGAGCGTTTCGACGACGGGACGAAAACTGCGGCGGGCGGTTTTGGTCGGACGGCGCAACACGGCTAGCACTCCTCTCGGGGAATCGCCTGATATCGCGCCCACTATGCTTCGAGGAGGACCGCAAGGCAACTTTTATGCCGGCGATTGTGGGGGCGGCGGAGAGCAGAGAGCAGGCAGATTAGGATTAAGATTAGGATTAAGATTAGGACCGCGATCCACCGTCCTGTTCTTAATCTTAATCCTAATCTTAATCCCGCCCTTTTTCGTCCGGACCGATTTCCTTGGCCCTCATCGAGCTCCGCGACGTCTGGAAGGTCTACGACTTGGGCGAGGTCAAGGTCGAGGCCCTCAAGGAGGCGACGCTCGATATCGAGCAGGGCGAGTACATCGCCCTGATCGGACCCTCCGGCTCCGGCAAATCGACGCTGATGAATACGCTCGGCTGCCTCGACCGGCCGACGAAGGGGAGCTACAAGCTGGCGGGCGAGGAGGTCGCCACGATGTCCCGCGACCAGCGGGCCCGCATCCGCAACCAGCGACTGGGGTTCGTCTTTCAAAACTTCAATCTGCTGGCCCGCACGACGGCCCTGGAAAACGTCGAATTGCCGCTGCTCTATTCCCGCGGCGTCTCGGCCCACGAGCGGAAGCGGCGGGCGATCGACAAGCTGAATCTTGTCGGCCTGGCCGACCGGCTGGACCATCACCCCACACAGCTCTCCGGCGGCCAGCAGCAGCGTGTGGCCATCGCCCGGGCCCTGGTCAACGAGCCGGCGATCCTGATGGCCGACGAGCCGACGGGCAACCTCGACAGCCGCACCAGCCGCGAGGTGATCGGCCTGTTCCGGCAGCTCAACGAGCAGCAGAAGATCACGGTGATCCTGGTGACGCACGACCAGGACGTGGCCCGCCACGCCCGCCGCACGATCGTGCTCCGTGATGGACGGGTCGTCGCTGATACGGCGGACCTTTCGCAGGCCCTCGCGGCCCTGCACGCCTCGCACAACGGCGATGGGGCCGCCGCTACACCGCTGCCTTCTTCTTCGCCGCAGCCTTGAGCCGGTCGGCCTCGCGCCACAGGTACCACGCGCCGATCGAGCGGTAGGGCGCCCAGCGATCGGTGCGGCGGGGGAAGTGGTGCTTGGTCACCTTGTCGCGGATGCGATAGACCGCGGCCAGGCCGGCGCGAACGCCGAAATCGTCGATCGGCATCACATCCAGACGGCCGAGCGTGAAGATCAGCAGCATCTCTACGGTCCAGCGGCCGATCCCGCGGAGCGAGGTCAGCCGATCGATCAGCTCCTCGTCGCTCAAGGCCTCGGCGGCGGCCCGCGCGGGAACGACTCCCGAAAGCGCTCCTTCGGCGATGCCGCGGATCGTCGTTGCCTTGGCCAGCGAAAAGCCCAGTGGCCGTAATTCCTCGGCGCTCAGCGCCACGATGTCGGCCGGCGCGGGAAACGGCTGCCCCGTAAACCGGGCCACGAGGCGGCCGAGAATCGCCTGGGCCGCGGTGGCGTGCAGTTGCTGGTAGGCCACGGCCCGCACGAGGCTCTCGTAGGGCGAGCGGTCCCAATAGGGCGCCAGCGCGCACTTGCCGTGCGTGTCGATCAGCCGGGCCATCTTCGCATCGGCGGCCGCGAGGTGCTTCTCCGCTTTGCGGAGCGATATTTGGAACGAACGCATGCGGCTAGGTCTTCGTGTAAATCGTGAGAACGTTCGAGGCCCGGCTGCGTCCGCCGCGCATGTCCGCCTTCTCGATCCAGACCTGAACCGGTCCGCGGACCGTGCTCGCCGGACCGAGATCGAAGGCGTTGAAGTGGAGCGTGCCTCGCTTGGCGAAGCTGCCGGCGAGGTTGCGCTCGCGGGACGTCCCGTCGGCCGATTTGCAAACGATGTAGAACGTGTCGAACATCAGGCGGTCGTTGCGAATCTCGTAGTCGAACCGCACGTTCATCGGCGGTCCGCCCAGATGCTGCCCGTTGCTCAGCGCGAAGTCTTTGTAGGTCGAAGCAGCGACAATCAAGCCGCCGCAGCAACAGAAGGGCGAGATCAACACGAACCCGCCGATCGCCAGCAGCCAGATCCACCACCGCGAGCCAGCGGCCGGAGGCGGGCTGGCCGCGGCCTGCGGATTGGTGTCGGGAAAGAATTCGCCGGGCATCCGGCAAAGTCTATCGCTGCGGCTGCGCCGCCTCAATCTCCGCCAGGACGATCTCCGAGCCGTGCAAGCTCTTGGCCGAGGCAACGACCTTGCCCGCCGGGTCGATGATCGTCGAGAAGCCGTAGCCGCGCCACCGCTGCGGCTGATCAACGCTCCAGTTCGCGCCAATCAGGTAGTGGCGGAATTCGCCGACGCGAGCGGGCAGCCGGTGGAAGTACCACTCGGCGGGATGCTCGTCGTCCACCCAGGCGATCGGATAGAGCAGGGCCCAGAGCTTCTCGGCTCGATATTGCTCCAGGATCGTGTGGATATCGAAGCAGATCGCCAGACCGACGCGGCCGTACTCCGTATCGAAAGTCGCCAGGCCGCGGTCGCCGGGCGTGGCCCACGATTTTTCCGGATAGGGCCAGGGATTCAGCTTGCGGTAGTGCGCCACGAGCTTGCCTTCCGGGCTGGCCAGGCAGACCGTGTTGAACAGCTTGGGCAGCTTGCCGGTGAATACCGCGGGCGGCTCGCCCGCGCCCAGCGAAACGGTCGGCGGCAGATCGCCTACGCGCTCCAGCAGCGGGATCGTCAGGTAGATCTTCAGCTCCTTCGCCAGGGCGCAGAATTGCTCGCTGCTGACGCCCGGCACGGTCTCGGCGAACGGGAGCGGATCGCGGCCGCGAAACGCCGGCTCGATCGGGCGGCCCGGCAAATGCCAATTTTGACGCAAGTCCTGCGATACGTAGCCCGTGATTGCCGTTTCGGGCAGGACGACGATCTTCGCACCCTTCGCGGCTGCTTGTCGCACGAGAGCCGCGAGCTTCTGCCGGTTGGCATCGACAGCGCCCAGGTCCGACGAGCACTGAATCGCCGCGACCTTCACGGTCCTGGGCTCGGCGGCCGGTAAAGATGAAATCATCAGCAGCAGTCCCGCAAGCGGAACCACCACCATACTGCAGCGCGCGGCCATCGTAATGCCTCCACCGCCGGCCCACGGCGAATGATTGGAGGCGAGTGCACCGCGGTCAAGTAACGAGAGTGCAA
>DASRJB010000555.1:0-7069 GCA_035649715.1 Pirellulaceae bacterium | reverse complement strand
GAAGACCAATCCCTTCAGCCGGGCGCGGCGCCGCTCGGTCTGGCTGCACTACGCGCTGGCCGGAGCGGCTGGCGGCATACTGGCGATCGTCGCGTTTCTGCTGCTGGTCGTATTCGGTCCCAAGCCCGAGCCGCCGATCGCCGGACTGCCGCCGGCTGGGGGCGGACCGGACACGAGCGTGCCGACGCTGCCCGTTGCTGCGACGCCGGTGGTTCAGCCGGACGTTGTTCCCGAGCCAGTCGCCACGACTCCGAGCAGCGATCCGGACGCAAGCAATCCGCCGCCGAACCCGACGCCCGAACCGACTCCGGCCATTTCGTCGTCGATTCCCACGGCCCCGAGGCCGATGCCGCCGCCCGCTTCCGCCAAAGACCCATTCGAAGACATCCTGCATAACAAGAAACTGAAGCTGATCCTGCCGCAGCGGCCCGGCGCTGGCGGTCTGACGGCGGGCAGCGGCGGCGCGTCGCCGCACCTGGCCGATGTCTACGTGCAATCGGCGGCTGAGTTGAATTTGCAGCTGCTCGGCAAGGAAGCGGTGTTCGGGCCGGAAGCAGCACGTGTCAAGGTGGAGCGCGAAGACAAGGGCGGAGCGAGCACCTGGAGGATCGTGAAGGAGCCAGCAGGCCCGCTCGGCAAGAAGGAAGAGCTCGGTGCCTTCAAGCTGGAAGGCCAGAAGCTGTCGTTTCAGTGGAACCGGTCCGTTCAGCCGGGCGCCAAGCCCGATGCCCTGCGGCATTGCGTGCTGGAAGTCAACATCGGAGGCAAGCGGCAAGTTTGCCAACTGTCCGAGCCAATCCGCAAAGAAGGGTTGAAGCTGGCCGAGCTGCAGGCGGGGGCTCAGACGATCGAGCTGACGGAACTCGACTCCGCCACGCAGTCGCTCAAGCTGGAAGTGCAGCCGGTCGATCTGCCGGCGCCGTTCGTAAAACTGCCCAAGGACGAGGCGCTCAGCCCCGACACCGAGCAGCGGATTCTGATCACAGGGGGCAGCGCGGGCGAGGGTCCGCGGATCGAGCTGACGGTCAAGTTCGCCAGCGACCCGCAGCGGCCGCAGCGCCGCCTGATCCAGGTCTCAGCCAAAGCCACGTACCGGACGAGCGATGTTTCCGAGGAGGACGCGCTGAAGTCGGTCGGCGGACCGCTGGAAATGAAGCGGATTGCAGCCGGCGTCCGCGAGTACACGGACAAGGCGGACCGCGTGGACCTGAACGTCAAGCGTCTGCAGACCAGGCTGGACGAGCACAAAAAGGCGGCTGAGCGCGAAGACAAAGGGATCGACGTCGCGGCCAAGAGCCTCCGCAGCCAGCTGGCAGTCGCCGACGGAGCACAGAAAGAGGAGACGAAGCGCGAGTTGGACGCCCTGATGAAGCGCAAGGCGGCCTTCGAAAAAAAGCGCGACGAGCTGCGGGCAACGCTGCTCGATGGACTCAAGCAGGAGACCGACGAACGGAACAAGTTCAAACAAATGGCGACGCGGTTCGAGTCGCTCGGCCAGTTGATGAGCGATACCGCCGCCAAGGGCCGCTTGGAATTCCGGATTTACTTTCAAATCGACGGACAGGTCGTCGAGCTGTATCGCAGCCAAGGCTTCCCGCAGGAGCTGTAGGCAAGGGACCGTCCGCATGGCCAAAAAGCCGCCGCCTTCGCCGGTCCGCCGCGGCCGCCCCGCGCCGCCGCTGGCGACTGCGCCCGGGGGGCACGCGGCGCGCCCCGCAGCCGGCGGCGGTGGGACGGTCCTGGTGAGAATCGCGATCGGCGTCACCGTCGGGGTCGCGGCTGCGCTGCTGGTCACGGCCGGAACGGTACTGGGAGTCCGGATGCTGGGCCGCGGCCCGCAGCAGCTCGCAGCTACGGCCCCCATTCATCCGTCGCCTGATGCGCCAACCGCCAGACCATCCACCGAGCCAGCAGCGGAGCCAAGTTCTCCGGCCTCTGCACCCGCCGCGCCAGAACCATCGCTGCCGCCTGCTGCTGATCCTGCCCAACCCGCTAGCGCTCCGGCTCCACCAGCGCCCGCGGCCCCGGCCGCGCCGACACCTCCGCCAGCAACACCAACTCCGTCCCCAGCGCCGACGCCGCAACCGATCGCTTCGCCCTCCGCTGCTGCTCCGCCGGCAGCAGCGGCTCAGAATAGTGCCCCAGCGCCGCTGAGCCCGCCGGCAGCTCCCGCTGCTCCAGACTTTCTGCTGACCGTGAAGGTAGCTGGCGGAGCCGGCGAGCGGATCGAGCAGGTCCGGCCGGCGCTCACTCGCCTGGATGAATTGATTGCGGCCGGCGGGGCCGAGCAAGCCGAATTCAAGGTGAAGCTGTTCGACAACGAACGGACGTTCTCCAGCCCGCAAGAGGCGCGGGCGGGTGCCCAAGCGATGCTGCTGGCGTACTTCGACACGATCAGCCGCCAGTATGCCGTGACCATCGTCACCACCGAGGTGCGGACGTTGCAGCACGGTGGATTTTGGCATACCAAACCTCCGCAGAAGGACGACGTCCTGGTCTTTGGGCTGGAGGCTGTCCGCTTTCTGTGCAGCTTTACCGTGGAGGCGATTCGGCGGACGGGACTCAAGAATTTCGTGCTCTGCGATGAAGCAACACTGAACGGCGGCCGCTGGACTCCCGGCGGCGCGGCGGTTCAAGACACCATCATGCTGGAAATCAAGAACGTCCACCCCGCCATGGGCGCGGGTCTGTACCACGAGCTGTACCACGTGTTCGATCAGACGATGCTTACCGCGCAAGGGTGGGCAAAGGATGCCGAGTGGCTCGCCTTGAATCCGCCGGGCCAATACCAAGGATATGCAGCCTTCTACGGCCGTGGCGCAGAGGCGCAGCGCCAGGCCTTTTCACAGCCCGCACCCAGCGGCTTCGTCAGCGTCTATGCCACGGCGAGCGAATGGGAAGATAAGGCCGAGACCTACTCGGCGATGATGCTCCGCAGCGAGTGGCTGGCAGCAACTATCGAGCAGGACCGCCATATCCGCGCCAAGGTCGAGCTGATCGAGCGGAGACTGCGGCAGCTGGGACCGGAATTCACGCCGGGATTCTGGCGAAAGTCGCCAGCGCCGACGAGTGTCCCCGCGAATCCGCCAATGGCGCCGCTGGCGGCGGCGCCACCAGCCGCTGCGCCGGCGCCACCAACCGCTGCGCCGGCCGCTGCCGCCCAGCCCGCAGCCGCGCCGCCTGGCGCCAGCGCGATTGAATTCGTCAATCTGCCGCCGCACAAGGACGCTGGCGAACGAGCGCTGCTGCAAGTCGGCATGGCGGCCCCGGCGCAATTCCAGTTGGAGCTGCTGGGCCTGGACGAGATTCTGCCCAAAGGCTCTGTGGCACGGCTGGAAGTCGCCGATCCGGCGGCCGATGTACGGCAATGGACCTTGCTGGTCAAAGCGCCGGGGGCGTTGAGCAAGGAAAAGCCGCTGGCCGATTTTCGGCTGAAGGCGGGCGGGCTATCGTTTCAGTGGCGCTTACCCGGCTCCACTCCGCCGCCTCCGCCGCTGGGCTACTGCCTGCTGAAAATCACCGGCGGCGGCGACCAGAAAATCTGCCAGCTGATAGCGCCGGCCGACTGCCCGCCGGCGGCGGTGAAGATCGGCGAGCGAGCGCCGCTGTCGATCAAGCTGCCCGCAGGAGCGTGCGGTTCGGCGACGCCCTGCCAGCTCGAAGTGCTGCCGCAAGATTTCCCGACCGTGCAATTCTCGGGCAATGCCGCGCTCAAGCCGGGGGACAAGACCGTGCTCAAGGTCAGCGGCGCTGCCAGCGGCAAGCATCCGGTCGAACTGGAGCTGGAGGTGGAGTACAAGCTCGCCGGCCCCACGGAGGCCGCGGTTTCCATTGCCGCCTTTGCCAGCACGCCCGACACCGCGGGCAAGGGCAACAACGCGCGTCTGCGCGAGCCGATCTCCCTGGCCAACTACGAGCGGCAGCGGAAGTCGCTGCTCGGTGCGAGCAAGAACAAAGAGTCCGCGGCCAAGCAACTGGCCAAGCAAATCGCGGAGTTGGAGCGGCAGCAGACGACGCTGACCGCTCCCGGCCGCCCGCAGACGCAGCTCAGCGTGCAGCAGCTCGCCCAGGTCCGCTCCCAGCTGGCTCAGGCCCAGCAGGAGCGCGACGAGGCCGACGAGCTGGCGCAGAAATTCGCGGCCGGGCACGCCTGGTATTCGGACATGACGACGCTGATTGCCGATCTGCAGAGCAAGGCCCGGCTCGGCCTGCGGGTCTTCCGGCCGCTGGGCGGCGAGGTGGTGGAGATTGCGCGGCCGAAGGCCGGGCCTTGATGGGACAAATGGGACTGATGCGACGGGCGGGACTTTTGACGGGCTGACTGTATGGCGCTTTCCACGATTACGCTGAAGTCGCTGCACCTGCTGATCGATAGGGTCAAGCGGCTGACCGATCCGACGGCGGTCGTCTCGGCCGATGCGCTCGACGAGGCCTATCGCGAATACGACGAATCGATCCGCGAGAGCAACGACCGGCTGCACGAGTGCGACGAATTGCTGCAAGGCGGCCACCGCTCGCAAGCCCTGGCCCGCTGCGAGCAGGAGCCGGACCTGCTCGAGGTGACGGCACTCTTGGACTTCCCCGAGCGGCCGCTGTGGCACGCGCTGTTGCAGGAATCGGGCTATACCGCGCCGCCGGCAGTGCTGTGGGACGTGGCCAGCGATTTGAACGAGGCCTACAACCTCGAGAAGCCGCTGACCGACCTGATGCGGATGCACCGCCTGCACGCGCTGGCCGGCAGCCCGCTGAAAAAACGGCTGGGCATTTTGCGAAAAATCGCCGAGCGCGATCCGGGCACGGCGATCTGGCGCGACGACCTGCGGACGTACGAACGCGCGCGGCACCTGCAGATCGAGCAGGAGCTATCCGACTCGGAGAAGAAGCGCGATGCGTCGCTGGCGGCCGCCCTGGAGCGGGAAGTCTCGGCCGACGACTGGGACGAAGCGCCGCCACCGCCACTCGTCGAGTCGGCGGTGCGGATACACACGCAGCTTCGCCAGTCCAAGGCCCGCGAGAAGATCAAGCAGATCGCCGGCCAGCTGCACGACGCCTCGGCCAGCCGCGACGAGGCCCAGGCCCAGCAGCTGCGCCTGGCCTGGAACGGTCAAATCGCCCTGGCCCAGCTGCCGGCCAGCGACCCGCTGCTGGAAGAGGTCGAGCCGGTCTTCGATTGGCTCGACCGCGAGGAGGCCCGTCGCCAGCAGGACAAGAGCCACAAGGCGGCGATCGTCGCCCTGGAAGAGGCCCTCGACGCCGGCGCGAAGCGGATCGACCTGGAGCGGTCGTACAACGAGGTGGCGCGGTACGGCCCGGTCCCCGAAGAGCTCGATCGCAAGGTGCAGCTCCGCGTCGAGCTGCTGGAACGCCGCGGGCGGTTGCGGCTGATCGCGGGCGTGATCGTCGCGCTGGCGCTGATCGCCGTCTCGACCGGCGGCGTCTTCTGGTACATCCGCGCGCAGGGTCGCGCGGCCGAATTTCGCCGCCGCGTGGACGCCCTGCAGCAGCTCGTCGCCGGTGGCAAGCGCAGCGAGGCCGCAGCCCTGCTCGCCGAATTCAAGGCCAAAGCACCCGAGACGTACAGCTCGCCGGAAATTCAGACGCTGGCCGGCGAGCTGGAGTTCCTGGAGCGGAAAGAGCGCGACCGCATTGCCGCCCGCGAGCGGACGCTCGCTTCCATCCAGGCGGCCATCGACGAGGGCAGCTGGCAGCGGCTGGAGCTAGCGATGCCCGAGATCGCCGAGGCCGAGAAGCTCTGCGCGACCGACGTCGAGCGCCGCGAAGTGCAGGACCTGCTCGCCAGGCTGCGCGAAGGGATCCGTACGCACCAGGACGCCAAGAACGCCGAGTTTCAGCAACTGCTGGGCGAGCTCGGCGGCAAGGTCGCCCGGGTTTCCGCCGCCGACCGCACCACGCAAGCCGCCCTCAAGGCCGAGGCCGAGAATCTCAGCAATATGCCCCGCGTTTCCCCCGAATTGCGGCGGCACGTGCAGCCGCTGATCGAGCGGCTCGCCACCATCGCCAAGGGGCTATCGGCTCGCGAGATGGAAGAGCAAGCCCTGGCCCTGGTCAGCGGCTCGATCGGCAACCTGGGAAACTACGTCGCCGCGCTGGACGGCTATGCCAAGAGTTTTCCGCAGACTGCCCGGGCCGCGGCCTTCACGCGGGTCGTGCCCGAGGAGCAGCCGCTATGGACCGCC
This sequence comes from Pirellulaceae bacterium, assembly GCA_035649715.1. Lineage (GTDB taxonomy): Bacteria > Planctomycetota > Planctomycetia > Pirellulales > Pirellulaceae > CAYLLN01. The sequence goes on along the minus strand of DASRJB010000555.1, from coordinate 872 downwards.
GTCGAGCCTTGGAACCGCGCGGTGGCCCGCTGGTCGCAGCAGGATTTTCGCAAGATCAAGCCCGAGGAGGCCAAGGCCCTGCTGATGGACCTCGACGCGACCGCGCAGATGCACGGGGCGTTCCCGGCCGCCGCGCAGCTGCAGGCGGCGCGGCCCTACCTGGAGGCGGTGCAGCGCCGCGTGAACGACGCCGGCGAGCGCGTGCACAAGGATCTGCTCGCCGTGCTGGAGGATCCGCGCGTCAAGGACCTGGCGATGCTCGGCACGATTGAGAAGAAGCGGTACTACTTCGCCGAGACGACCGACAAGCCGCCGCAACCCGATTCGACCAAGGAAGGCCAGTGGTTTGTCATCTATTACAAGGACCCGCAGCTCCAGGAGACCAAGCGGACGTCGTTCTTGATGGTCCTGATTGCCAATCCGCCGCGGGGCGCATCGTTCGATTGGGAGAGCCCGCAACGGCGAATCTATAAGAAAGCAACCGCAGCCCTCGATCAAATCACCGACGCTACCTGGGAGAAAACCTTCCTCGACATCCTGGCCACAATCGAGGCCGAGCGTGAGATGGAGCCGACGCTCAAGCTGCACCTGACGCAACTCTTCCTCAACATGGGGCGCCAGGGCAGCCATTGCCTGGCGCTGGGCTTCAAGCCCTGGCTCGACATCCTCGCCAATACGCAGGCCGATATCGAAGCCAACTGGATCGATCCCGACGATCCGCTGGGCAAGAAGGCTCGCCAAACCTCGTCCGACCGGCTCGCCCGCCTCGTGCCGCTGGCCACGTGCCGGCAGGCCGCCGGAATTCACTACGTTGCGCTTGCCCCCAAGGCTCGCGGCCCGCAGTATGCCTGGGTCGGCTGCCTGCTGAAGAA
>DASRJB010000554.1:0-2520 GCA_035649715.1 Pirellulaceae bacterium | reverse complement strand
AGCACGGCGAAGAACGCCGCGATATCGACCACCGTCACCCAGGCCAGTTGCCGCGCTCCCAGATGTATCACCTGGTCGGCCCGGGCCAGATCATCAGTAACGGTCACTTCCGCGGTCAGCGACGGTGGCACCTGTTGCGGCGGCGTTGGACTGCTGACGCCCATTTCCCTGTACAGATAGGTTGCCTGCGGGGTAAGCGCGACGGAGCCGTCCGCCGCCCGTTCCACGACCTTGAACCGCTCGTCCATCAGGTTCGTCGATTTGCCGAAGACCGCGGCCCACGGAAAGAAGAACGCGACCTCGACGTCGAAGATGATGAACAGCAGGGCCACCACGTAGAACCGCAAGTCGAACTGCACGAAGCTGCTGCCGATCGTCGGCTCGCCGCACTCGTAGATTTCCAGCTTCTCGGGATGCGGATCGTGCGGCCGCAGGAACCGCCCGACGAGCAGGTTCGCGAACAGGAAGACAATCCCAACCAGCGCGAACAGGGCCAGATACGCGACCAAGCCAAACGATGCGGCTACGGCAGGCGACATAGACGGCCCGGTTTCCCGACCTTGTGAACGATTTCACAAACAAACCGCTGATTGTAAGCCCTTCGCCCTCGCCGACAAGACGACGGCGGCTACTGGAAACCGCAAGGTTCCTATAACGGGTTGGGTTCCGAGCAGCGACATGGTTACCACCTGAAAGTGCCGCCTCGCAACGCGAATTTTCCGCCGATTTCGCCGCAACGTGAGGCAGCTAAATGGCTTGCGCCCAATCATCCGATTCGCTGTTAAGTAGTTATATATGAGCGTTAGAGAGATCCTGCGCCGCGCCTGACACGCCGCGCTGACGCTCCGCCGAGCGCCAAAATGGCAGGCGGGCGCGCATCGGGAACTTTGATGCAAATACCATACCAATGTTCACAAAGTCACGAGCGTCCGTTCGCAGCCGTTCAGGGGTGGGCCAGGCTGTTGGCCCGGAACCAGGCGACGTACTCCCGAACCCCCTCCTCGATACCGACCCGTGGCTCGTAGCCCAGTAGGCGGCGGGCTTTGGTAAGGTCGGCATGGGTGAAGGGCATGTCCTCGGCCCGCGGCGGGCGGTGATCGATTTTGGCTTTAGCCCCGGCGGCCTGCTCGATCAGCTCGATCAGGCGCGAGATGCGGATCGGCCGGTCGTGCCCCAGGTTGATCGCCTGGCCAGCGAGGTTGGGCCGCTCGAGGGCAGCGAGGATGCCGCGGCAGATGTCGCTGACGTGCGTGAAGTCGCGAAGCACCGAGCCGTCGCCGAATAGCGGCAGCGGAGTGCCCTCCAGGATCGTCCGCGTGAAGACGGCCAGGGCCAATTCCGGCCGCAAACGCGGGCCGTACACGTTGAAGAACCGCAGCGAAACGAAAGGAACACCGAACAGCTGGTGATAGGTCTGGCCCAGGATTTCGGCCGCGCGCTTGCTCGCGCCGTAGGGGCTGGCCGGTATTCCCAGCGGAGCGTCTTCGACAAACGGCGCGGCTGCCCCGCGGCCGTACACCGTCGAGGACGACGCGAACAGAAACCGCTCGACCGGGTGCCGCCGCGCTGCTTCGAGCAGCGTCACGGTGCCCACCACGTTGTTCTCGACGTTCTGCCGCGGCCGCTGCAAGCTGGCGGGCACGCCCGGCGAAGCGCCGAGATGGCAGACGGCCTGCACTTCGTGCTCCAGCAGCACGCGGCTGACCAGGTCCGCGTCGCAAAAGTCGCCCTCGACCAGCGTCACCCGCGGATTACCGAGCAGCGTCGCGACACCGGCCCGCTTTAGCCGCGGGTCGTAGTAGTCGTTGAAGTTGTCGAGAATGACGACCGGCCGGTCCGTCGTCTGGAGCAGCTGCTCGACCAGATGGCTGCCGATGAATCCCGCGCCGCCCGTAACCAACACCGACATGAAGGCCTCCCTGTGCCAGGCGGGGGCCATGATATACTGAGCGGTTTGCCGACGGCAGCCGCCCACCAGGATCACTCGCCCGATGCCCCGTTCGAAGCTCGTCCAGACGGCCGGCCTGACCGTTGCAATCTATTGGGTGCTGATGTTCGTGGGCACGCACGTGCCGATTTGGGGCAGCCCGGGAGCGACGCTGAGCAAGCTCGGCGAGGGCTCCGATAAAGCCGCGCACTGCCTGGCGTTTGCGGGTCTGGCGTTCCTGCTGTGTACCGTAGCCAGCTTGCGGTGGGGCTTTCGCCAGTCGTTCATCGCCGCGGTGGTGGGGCTGCTGCTGGCCTACAGTGCGATCGACGAATGCACACAGGCCTTCGTCCCGACGCGAGATAACAGCTTGGAGGACTGGTTTGCGGACATGCTGGGCGTTGGCCTCGGCTTGTCGGCGTTTTCGCTCGTGTGCGAGCCGCTGCTGCGACGGGTGCCGCGGACCAGCCCGTCCGACGACAGCCCCGCGGTCTGCTAGCAAGGCGCCTTTCGCTCTAGGTGCTGGCGGCGGCGGCTGTTACGATTCGCGGCTGATTGGTCCGCCTAAGACGTGTTGCCCCCGCCTCAAAGCC
>DASRJB010000553.1:0-5445 GCA_035649715.1 Pirellulaceae bacterium | reverse complement strand
GCCGTGGCAGGTGTTGCCGGTGCCATTGGCTATCGCGTGGCTCTGCGGCGGCGGCGCGACCGTCTGCGGGCGGGCCAGTTGCTGCTGAGCGTGATGCGATTCCCCATCACCGGCAATCGGCGGAAGTGGACCGTGTGGGGGTTGACGGCTGCGGTCATCCTGGACGGTGTGGTGATGTCGGTGCTGGTGTTGCCCGCCGCACCGTTGTTCGATTCACAGGATGATTTTCCGCCGATGCTCGGGTTCGCCGTCCAGGTCGTGCTGGTTCAAGCCATCTTGTGGTGCGCGTGCCTCGACGGCTGGACCTACGATGTGGCGCTCGGGTTCCACGAGCACGGCCTGCTGACCAAGGAGCGGTTCTACGCCTGGACAACGATCAGCCGCATCCAATGGACTTCGCCGCAGTTGGCCGTGTACGGCGAGCACTCTTTGATCGTGGGAATCGACCCCGCGGATTTCCAGTCTGTGACCGGTGTCCTGGAGATCATTCGCCAGCGGACGGGAGTCCCGATTACATCAGAATAAGGGCCTTGCCCTCCATGCAGCACTGGTAGATGAAGTTGATGACGGACAAGGCGACGACGGCGTGCTTGCTGGCGTCGAGCGAGTCCTCGGGGTCGAGCGGTCCCCAGGAGTCTTCCTTGCAAGCGTAGCTCGCAGCAGCCCCCGGTTCGTTCTGCGGTGATGGATAATTGCGCCTGTACCACCGGGGCTGTTAAAGTGCTGGTGTCCTCGCGGTCCGAAGATAATGAACGCCGACCTGCAAACCTGCGACGTGCCCAAACCGCCTCGCGCCTCCGCCGAGGTGCCGCGGTGGATCGTCTGGTCGTTGCGGGCCGCGGGCATCTATAACCTCGTCTGGGGCGCGTGGGTCATCCTGTTTCCGGCCGCGTTCTGGTCGTGGCTCGAACTGCCGCAGCCGAACTATCCCGCGCTCTGGCAGTGCATCGGCATGGTCATCGGCGTGTACGGCGTCGGCTATTGGATCGCCGCCCGCGATCCGGCCCGCCATTGGCCGATCGTCCTTGTGGGCTGGCTCGGCAAGGTGCTCGGTCCGATCGGCATGCTCTATGCCGCCCTCCGCGGCAACCTGCCGTGGTCGTTCGGAATTGTGAATGTCTGGAATGACCTCATCTGGTGGTGGCCGTTCAGCGCGGCGCTCTACTACGCCTGGCGGGCGAACTCCGCCCCGCCAGTGGGCGCGCCGCTCAACTTCGCCCAGGCCGTCGGTACGATTCGCAGCCAGCGCGGCCGTACCCTGGCCGAGCTCTCGGCGCCCTCGCCGTTGCTGGTCGTCTTTGTCCGCCATGCCGGCTGCACCTTCTGCCGCGAGGCGCTGGCCGATGTCGCGGCAGCCAAGCAGGACCTCGATCGCGCCGGCACCGCGCTCGCCGTCGTCCATATGAGCACGGCGACCCGCGCCAGCGAATTGCTGGAGCACTACAGCCTGGGGGACATCGACCAGTTCAGCGATCCGGCCTGCCGGCTGTTCCAGGCCTTCGAGCTGGCCCGCGGCAACTGGTGGCAGCTCCTCGGCCCGCCCATTTGGTGGCGCGGACTTACCGCCATCTTTCGTCACGGCTTGGGACCGATCGACGGCGACGGCTTTCAGATGCCCGGCGCCTTTCTGCTGCGCGGCGGGCGGATCGCCCGCGCCTATCGCCATCGGACCGCCGCCGATCGGCCGGATTACGTCAAACTGGCGGCGGCATAGCGGCCGGTTGTCAGATGCGGCGGCTGGCAATTAAGATTGGCGGTTGGCCTTACCGCCGCGCGGCACCCCCCGCGTCCCGCCTGAACCATTCTTCCTGGAGCCCGCCGATGTCCGCTCGTGCCGCCAACGATTCCCGCCGCGAATTCCTGAAGGCTTCGTCTGCAGCAGCCGCGACGGCCGGCCTGGCCGCGACCTTTGGCGCTCTTCCCGCCGTACACGCCCAGGGGAGCGGCGCAATCAACGTGGCCTTGATCGGCTGCGGCGGCCGCGGCACGGCGGCCGCGATGAACGCCATGCAGGCCGACCCGGACAACCGCTTGACGATGATGGTGGACGCCTTTCCCGACCGGGTTCAGCAGTCGCGGCAGTCGCTCACACGGCAGCTTGGCCAGCAGATGCGGGTCACCGACGATACGGCGCTGTCCGGCCTCGATGCCTACAAGCGAGTGATGGAGAGCGACGTGAAGGTTGTGATCCTCACGACGCCGCCGCACTTCCGCCCCGCGCAACTGAAGGCGGCGATCGACGCCGGCAAGCACGTCTTTTGTGAGAAGCCCGTCGCGGTCGATGCGCCCGGCGTGCAAAGCGTGCTGAAGACGACGGAGGAAGCGCGGAAGAAAGGCCTGGCGATCGTCTCCGGCCTGTGCTGGCGTTACGACAGCGCCGTCCGCGAGACGATCAAGCGGATTCAGGACGGCGCGATCGGCGACATCGTCGCTATCCAGGAGAATTATCTCACCGGCACGCTCTGGCACCGCGGCCGCAAGCCCGAGTGGAGCGAGATGGAGTACCAGATCCGCAACTGGCTCTATTACACGTGGCTCTCGGGCGACCACAACGTCGAGCAGCACATCCACAGCCTCGACAAGGCGATGTGGCTGATGGGCGACAAGCCGCCGCTGGCCGCGACGGGCCTGGGCGGGCGGCAGGTCCGCACGGGGCCCGAGTGGGGCAACATCTACGACCATCACGCGGTCGTGTATGAATGGGCCAGTGGCGTCCGCGTGTTTGCCTTCACGCGACAGATGGGCGGCCAGCAGGTGTTCAACGAGACCGACGACATTATCCTGGGCACCAAGGGGCAGGCCCGGATTCTCAAAAATGAGATCACCGGCGAAAACCCCTGGAAGTATCCGCGGGCCAAGAAGGACGCCGACAAGGGGATGTACGACATCGAGCACGACGAACTGTTTGCCTCGATCAAGGCCGGCAAGCCGATCAACAACGGCGTCTACATGTCGTACAGCACGATGCTGGCGATCCTCGGCCGCATGGCGACGTACACCGGCCAGCGAATCACCTGGGACGAGGCGATGAAGTCGACGCTCGACATGACGCCCAAGTCGTACGCGATGGGGCCCGTCGAGCTGCCCCCGGGCGTGCTCGAAGTCGCGATGCCGGGGGTGACGAAGCTGACCTGAGGAAAACCGAGGAACTAAAGAACCGAAGCGCCCAAGAACCAAAGTCGAACTGGTTCTTGGCTGGTTGCGTACTAGCCGCATGTCTCAGGAATACTTGCTCCCGTGCTCGTGCGGACAGCAGCTCCGCGTCGCCCCGGCCCAGGCCGGGGGGCGGGTGAGCTGCGCCTGTGGCCGGAGCATGAGCGTACCGACGCTCCGCGGCCTGCGCGAGCTGAAGCTCGCACCGCAGGCCAAGGCGGCTAAGGCCGCTGCCGGCTGGAGCCCCGTTCACGGGACGATCTTCGCCGCCGGCATGCTGCTGGCCGCCGCGGGCCTGGCGGTTGCCGCCTATAACTTCGTGTTCTACAGGGCCTACCGCCCGCTGACGGTCGATCAAACCGAGGCCGTGGTTCGCCACGCGGAACTCCAAAGACCCATCGACAAGCTGACGCCGCTCGCGGCGCTCGAAGAATGGAAGACGGAGGTATTGCCCGGTTTGAGCAAGAGCTTGGACCCAGACTGGATCCTGGCTCGCAAGGCGGCCGCCAGGCATCTGCTGTGGTCCAAAGTCGGCGGCGGCATGCTGGCGGGCGGACTGCTCACCGCGATGGCCACGCTCTTCATCGGTCGTGGCCAGAAAACGTGAAGCGACCTGCAACCTTGGGAGTCCTATCATGCTGATCCGCTCGTTCGCCTTGATTCTGACATTGATCGCCGCTCCGCTGTGGGCACAGGCGCCGCAGGCCGCCCAGAAGAAGGCGGCGGAAAAGAAAGCCCCGGAGCGGCCCGCGCCGACGGCCGCCGACTTCGCTTATGCCAGCGATTCGCCGCGGCAGAAGTTCGACTTCTGGCAGGCCAAGTCCGACGCCCCGACGCCGCTCGTGCTGCTGATTCACGGCGGCGGCTGGACGGGCGGCGACAAGACCAGCTACGGCACTGCTGCGATTCAGCCTTACCTGGACGCCAAGATTTCCGTGGCGGCGATCAACTACCGCTACATCCTCCAGGCGATGGACGACAAGGTCGAGCCGCCGGTGAAGGGCTGCCTGCACGATGCCGCTCGGGCCCTGCAGACGCTCCGCTCCAAGGCCAAGGAGTGGAACCTCGATCCGGCGCGAGTTGGTTCCACGGGCAGCTCCGCCGGCGCGTGCACCTCGCTGTGGCTGGCCCTGCACGACGACCTGGCCGATCCCAAGAGCAACGATCTGGTCGCGCGGCAGTCCTCGCGGCTGACCTGCGCTGCGGTGAGCGGGGCGCAGACCTCGCTCGATCCGAAGGAGCTGAAGGAGTGGATTCCCAACGCCATCTATGGCGGTCACGCGTTCGGCTTCGCCGCCAAGGGGCGCACGCGGCCCGAGGAGTTCGAGCTGCTGATCGCCAATCGCGAGAAGGTACTGCCCTGGATCAAGGAGTATTCGCCGATCGAGCTGGTCAGCCAGGACGACCCGCCGATCTTTCTGGACTATCCGAACCAGCGGACCGAGCCAAAAGTCGGCCAGCCGGAAGCCGATCCCACGCACTCGGCCATGTACGGCGTGCAGCTGGAAAGCAAGCTGAAGAGCGCGGGCGTCGAGGTCGTGCTGTCATATCCCGGCCACAAGGACGAGAAGTACGGCTCGATCCAAAAGTTCCTGATCGAGAAGCTGACGACCAAGTAGGAGCGTCCGATGCGCCGTCGCCGATTCCTTCAGACTGCAGCCGCCGCGGCCCTTTCCGCGGCGGCTTGTCCTTCCGTCCGCGCGGCGGGAATCGCGGCGCGATACGAGGGTTTGGCGACGGATCGATACCTGAGCGACCTGAAGACCGTCGCGAAAGTGATGGGACCGGAGATTTTCACCGAGGGACCCTGCTGCGACCGCGCGGGAAACGTCTATTTCACGAACACGGCCGCCTCGCAGATTCTCAAGTGGGACGGCAAGCAACTCTCCGTATTCCGCGAGGATAAGAACGCCGCTAACGGCCTGCTGATCGATCCACAAGGCCGGCTGGTGGCCTGCGAGGGGGGTTCGGGCCGCGTCACGCGGACCGATCTGAGCACGGGGCAAGTGACTGTGCTCGCCGATCAGTTCGGCGGCCATCCGCTGGGCGCGCCCAACGATTTGTGCTTCGACAGGCAAGGGCGGATCTACTTCACGTCGCGGCTTCCCAACACCGACCCGGCCAAGGGAAACGTCAACGCCGTGTATCGGATCGATCCGGACGGCAAGCTGTCGCAGATTCTCCGCGCTCCGGAGATCGACATGCCCAACGGCATCGTCACGTCGCCCGACGACAAGATTCTGTACCTCGTCGAGTCCGACGGCCACGAGAGCCGTAAGCGGTGCATCCTGG
>DASRJB010000552.1:0-6143 GCA_035649715.1 Pirellulaceae bacterium | reverse complement strand
AAGGCCAGCACGTTGTTCGCGCCCGCGGCGCTGGCCTGGGCGACGGCCCGCTCCAGCGAGATCACGCCCTGGTCGCGGACGTAGCGCGACAGCAGCCGCGGGAACGCGCCGAAGGCCCGCGGATGGCCGGCGATGAGCGAGCCGCCTGCGGGTCCGACATCGGTGCAGAACGAGACGAACTCCTGCTGGATGGCGGCAATTTTATTGGCCTCGGACATGCTTTGCGGCAGGGCGAATGCGCCCTCGCTGACGAGGTTGAAGAACGTATCCCACGGGTCCTCGCTGCGGGCCTGAGCCATGGCGGCGACGCTCTGGCCGGCGAGGGCCGAGTAGCGCATTCCATTGGCGCGGCCGATCACCACCAGCGACCAGTCGTGGCCGACGTGGCGATACCAGTTCTCCCAGCCGCTGGTCGTTTCCATCTCCTTGCGGATTTCGGCCCGCACGGCGGGGTCGTCGAGCTTGCGGATCAGCCGCTGGTGGCCTTCAGCCGCGTGCCGCGGGTGAATGAAGGCCTCGATTCCCAGGCCGTTGTTGATGTAGGGGTAGATGTCGGCGGTGACCTGCTGGCCGGCGGTCCGGGCCGCTTTGATCTTGGCGATGGCCAGCGGCATCTTGCCCCAGTTCTGCCGGCCCGCCGTCTTGAGGTGGAAAATGTGAACCGGCGTCTTCGCCCGGCGGCCGATCTCGAGGGCCTCGTCGATCGCCTCCTCGAGCCGGTCGCCTTCGTTCCGCATGTGCGTGTAGTAGCGGCCGCCGAACTGCCCGGCGACTTCTGCGAGGGCGGCGACCTCTTCGGTCGTAGCATAGACGGCCGGCGGATAGATGAGGGCCGTGGAAACACCGATCGCGCCGGCCTCCATTGCCTCCTTGACCAGCGCCCGCATCTGGTCGAGCTCCGCGTCCGACGGGCGGCGATCGACGTCGCCCAGCACGATCTTTCGAACTTGCGTGTGGCCGATCGTCTGCGCGACGTTCAGCGGCAGTCCCCGCTCGTCGATCCGCCGGAAATACTCGCCCATTGTCCGCCAACCGGCCTTTTTCGCCGCCTCATCGTCGAGCGGTGCGGCGCTGGCGCCCTCGCCGGCGTTGATCGTCGTGATGCCCTGCGTGAGCAGGTTGATCGCGCTGGCCGGGTCTTCCAGCATCGGCGTCGCGGTCTGGCCCATCATGTCGATGAAGCCCGGCGCGACGATCAGGCCCGCGGCATCGATCAGGCGCTTGCCGTCGGCCGCGTTCAGCCGTCCGATCTTGGCGATCTTGCCGCCCCGAATGCCAATATCGGCCACATACCACGGCGCTCCCGTGCCATCGACGATCCGTCCGCCGCGGATCACGATGTCATACGGCTCCGCGGCGCCGGCGGCCGCCACCCACAGCAAGCAGGCGGCGCTGATCAGCAGGGCCGCTTTTCGGTCATTGAGAATTGGCATTTGGGATTTGTTTGTGATTTGATCTTGGTGCTTGATCATTTTGCGTTCGCTAACCCCAACTACCAATCAAGTCCCATGAACGCCCACGAATTCTATGCGATCGATACGCGGCAGCAGCCCTGGCAGGAGCGGTTCAACGAGAAAATCGGCCGGGCCCTGTTCCGCAAAGACCTGTACCTCGACCCGGTCAGCGGCGCGGAGATTCGCCTGGTCCGCTATCCGGCCGGCGTCATCAATCCGCGGCATACGCACCCCTGCGGGCACGGCATGTACGTCCTCGAGGGGCAGCTCGTCACGCACAAGGGCACGTTCGGCCCCGGGCACTTTGTTTGGTTCCCCGAGGGCGAGGTCATGGAGCACGGCGCTAGCGCGGCCGGCGACGTCACCGTGCTCTTCATCACCAACAAGGCCTTCCGGATGGACTATCTGCCCTAGCAAGCGCTGCGATCCTCGGGCCGCGAAAGCCGCCGCTACTTGCGCGGCTCCTTCTCCTTCTTGTCCGGATCCTTGCGGCTGCTCGGCCGGCAGACGACGATCAGCCCCAAGGCGATCGCCAGCAGCGTCAGCAGCCAGCCGAGAATGCTCTTGGCCGCCCCGCTTTGAGCCAGCAGCACCTGGGCCGCGAGCGGCTGCTCGGCGGCCAGCCAGGCTATAGCGCCGAACAGGCTGGTCAATGCAAATCGAGATCCGAAGTGGAAGAGTGGCATCGGGCGGCAGCGGCGAGGCAGTGTGGTTGCTGGTGGCTGAATTCTAATTCGAGTCGAGCGGAGATTGTAGCAGTTTCTCGCTAGGCTGGCTTGCGCAGGACCAAAGGAGCATAGGCCAGCGCCGCGCCGACGATCAGGCCCACCGCGTGGGCGGAGTTGGCGATCGCCGGGATGGCGTTTTGCAGCAGCGCCGAAAACGGGGGCACGTCGCGGGCGATGCACAAGACGAACCAGAGAATTGCCATGAACGATGTGACGGGGCTGAGGTGAAACCCCGAGCGGTTGTCGTACCGCGTTTTGACGAACAGGTAACCGAACAGCCCATACGCCACGCCCGACATGCCGCCGAACTCGCCGCCGACTTGCCGCCAGGCATACTCGGCCGCCTGGCCGAGATTCGAAGTCACGGCCAGCACCAGCACGAGGAGCAGCATGAACCGCGTCCCTTTGCGGTCCTCGATCTGCGAGCCAAAGCTGTAGAGGCAGATCATATTGAAGACCAGGTGCGGCCAGCCGAAGTGAATGAAGATCGGCGTGATCGTGCGCCAGACCTGGCCGCGGGCGATGTTGTCCCAGATCGATTGGGCCGTTTCCGGATCGGCCAGCAGCATTCCTCGATAGATGCCACTCGGTGGCGGCCGCTCGGTCGCTCCTTCGTCGAAACCGAGCGTGTCGCTGTACGTGAAGATGCCCAGCAGGACCGACAGGCCGATCAGCGTCAGCACGCAGGGAGCGCGGCGCGGCGGGCCGCCCATCCCGGAGCCCGGCAGGCCACTTCCCCAGCGGCTGCGCATCTGGACGACGTTCTTCTGCGCGTCGCGGCGCTTGGCTTCTTCCTTTCGCTGAAATTCGGCCGCGTCGCGCTCGGCGTTCTGGTACCGCGGATCCTGCGGATTGGCCCGAAAATGTTCCAAGGCCGCGCGGGCCTGCGGCAACTGGTCCTCGTCGCGAACCCAGATCGCAAAGCCCGCCTCGCCCGCCTCCTCGGCATGCGCTTCGATCCGCTGCGCCACCAGCCAGGCAGCCAGGCGCTCGGCCTCGCGCTCGTCTGTGATGATTCCGAGTTGACGCATTATCTCAAAGGTTCAAGTTCAAGGTTCAAAGTTCAAGGTCGGGAAGACGCGCGCCTCGGTCGGACGAACTTGCTGCCGCGATGTGCCGATTTCTGAAGGTAGCTGATGAAGCCTGCGATCATGCGACTAATCGCGCTGCAGTCGCCGTACATTTCGTCGAACTGCTGCTGCGTGATGTAGCCCTGGTCTAACGCGACGTAGAGTTGAGACCGAACTTCGCCGATCGAGCCTTTCGCCGTTGCCAGAAACTGGATGAGCTCCTGATTTCCGCCGCGCTCGAAGCCTTCGGCCATGTTGCTCATTGTCGAAACGGAAGCGCGACAGATTTGATCCTTGAGTGCGAAGTCGCGGGCGAACCTGGGCGCCCTTGTACAATCGTAGATCTTCTTCGTGAGTTGCCTAGCGCGTTTCCAGGCTTCGATGTCTTCGAATCGTTCAATTCTCGCCAAGACTCATCCTCGACCTTAACCTTGAACTTTGAACCTTGAACTAGGGCTTCTGCCCCGCTTCGAGTTGCGACTGAGCGCGTTCGACTTCGGCGTAGTAGTCCCGCCGCACGAGCAGCCGGGCGGCGGCTTCGTCGAAAATGCCGATGACCTCGCGGTGCAATTGTAGGGCCGATGCGGTGACTTGCGCGGTGACGGGGCCCTCGACGGTGTCGCGGATGGCCAGCGACTTGTGAGGGCCAAACGCCAACAGCAGGCAGCGCCGCGATTCGAGGATCGTTCCGACGCCCATCGTGACCGCCAGCCGCGGCACCTTGTCCTCGCCGCCGAAGAAGCGGGCGTTATCGCGGATCGTCTCGCTGGTCAGCGTTTTCAAGCGCGTGCGGCTGCCCAGCGACGAGCCCGGCTCGTTGAACGCGATATGTCCGTCGGAGCCGATGCCGAGAATCTGCAGGTCGATGCCGCCGGCGTCCTTGATCCGCTGCTCGTACTGCCGGCAATGGTTCTCGAAATCGAGGGCCCGGCCGTCGGGCACATTTGTCCGTTTGGGGTCGATGTTGATCTGGTCGAACAGGTTCTGCTGCATGAACGCCCGGTAGCTCTGCGGATGTGCCGGACCAAGGCCGACGTATTCGTCGAGGTTGAAGGTCGTGACCTGCGAGAAATCGAGCCCCTCCTCCTTGTGCAGGCGAATTAACTCGCGATAGGTGCCCAGCGGGCTGCTGCCCGTCGCCAGGCCCAACACGCACTGCGGCTTCTTGCGGATCAGGTCCGCCACAAACCGCGCAGCCCGCCGGCTGGCGGAATCCGCATCGGGCTGAATGATGACGCGCACGGCAGGGTTCAGGGTTCGGGGTTCAGGACAGCGCAGGTCGATTCACTACTCACAAATGACAAATGAATGACCAATGACAGCTGACCGCTCGCAGCATACCAACGCCCGCTTTCCGCCAACAAGGCCGCGGCCAGCGGTTAATGCTCCAACCATACTGCGGTTGGCAGCCGGGAGGCCGCTGCCATGATCTGGTCGCAGCGCTGGCTGGACTGTCTGTTCCTGCACTTTCCTGTGCCGCCGGCGGCGCTGTCGAGGCTCGTGCCGCCAAGGCTGGAGGTCGAAGCCTTCGCGGGATCGGCCTGGATCAGCTACGTGCTGTTCCGGCTGAAGCTGCGGCCGGCGTGGCTGCCGCTGGTGCCGGGATTCTCGTCGCTGGTCGAATTGAATCTCCGCACTTACGTCCGCCACCGCGGCCAGAGCGGCATTTGCTTTCTCCGCATCTTCGCCGACAATCGACTTTCGATTGCGGCCGCCAGACTGCTGACACCATTGCCCTACGAGCACGCACGAATGGCCTACGGTTCGCGCTCGGCAAGTTGCCTGCCGACAGCGGATCCCGGGCGACGGCTGTTGGTGCAATTCAGATCACCAACTTCATTCTCCAAGATGAAACCGGGCACGCTCGACGCCTGGCTGCTGGAACGCTACCGGCTGTTCGTCGGCGGCCAGAACGGCTCCGTCCTCGCCGCCGACGCCGAGCACTCGCCGTGGCAGGCCGCGTCGCTCGCGCCAGTCGTTATCGAAAACTCGCTCGCCGCCGACTTGAGTCAGGACCTCGGAACGCATCCCGCAGCCGCGCATTACTCGCCCGGGGTCGCAGCGCGGTTCCATACATTTCGCACTGTAGCGGCTCAACTGGCTGACCCCGGCCGGCGCCATGAACCGTCATCGCCAGGCTCGGTCGTTTTTCACCGGGTCTTTCGATCACGTGGTGAATAATTCCAAACCCTTTGACCGTTTTTCTCAGGTTTTGCTGCACTTGGCGGTGCGATTAAATCGCCAAAACAGCGCGATACCTGGGCAACCGGTGAATTAATCGGCAGTACTCTTCGCAACTCCTTTGGCCGCCACTGTTTCGGGCAAAACCCATGTGGTGAAAAAATCGGTTATCTCCACATGTTCTGAATGTGGTCAAGCATGTGGACCAAATACGCTCGGAAATCTCTTTTGTGCTGCGCTCTCCGAAATCTCACAAGCAGAGCGTTGTTCCTCGACCCAGAACGCCTGGCACTTCTCGCATCGCCAAAGCCGCGCGAACTGGGTCAATTCATCGTCATTGTCAATCAAGATGAGCGGCGACCGCATTCCGCCCGCGGCTGCAATTCGGCAGGCAATACAGCCTTGTTGTTCCCAGGGCTTGTTCATCGCTGGAAACCGCCGCTATGTGAACGGGATTATACAATATGGTTCGGTGAATACAGGCGCGATTCGGCGGTCGATCCGCGAAAGTGCCGCCGCAACCTGCTTGGGCACAAAGGCTTGCAATTATTCCGACATAATTCCAGAATTATCGACTTTTCTAGACTGCGGAACTGGCAATTAAGCGGGCGACTCACCCTGGTCCATGCAACCGTCCGCTGTGGCGGCCGATGAAGACGACGCACATGCCGCCGCGTTGGGCGACGTTGACGACTTGCTTCTGCGAGGCG
>DASRJB010000551.1:0-3951 GCA_035649715.1 Pirellulaceae bacterium | reverse complement strand
GTAGTGGAAGCCGCGAGTGTTGCCGCCGTTGTGGCCGCTGTAGATGCGGCCCTTGCTGTCGATCTCCAGGCCGAAGGCGTTGCCGCCGCCTTCGGCGAAAATCTCATACTTCTTCAGCTCAGGGTGATACCGCCAGACGAGCTGCCCCTCGGAGTGCACGACCGTCTTGTCGCCCGGCCGCTTGATGTTGCCCGTCACGGTGCTGCCCTGCGTGGCATACAGCCATCCGTCGGGCCCGAAGCGGAGGTTATTGGTCACGCTGTGCGAGTCCTCGATCCCAAAACCTTCCAGGTGCACGACCGGGTCGCCGTCGGGCACGTCGTCGCCATCGGCGTCGGGATAGAAGAGCAGATACGGCGGGTTGAGCACCCACACACCGCCCCGGCCGAACTCGAACGAGGTCAGCAGGCTCGAGCCTTCGAGAAACGTCTTGTGCCGGTCGAGCCGGCCGTCGCCATCGGTGTCTTCGTGGATCGTAATTTTGTCGGCCCCGCGAAAATGGTGCGGCGGCGCGGGGGGCACCTGGTCATAGACAGTCCGCAGATGCTTGTCGCGGCTGATCATCTTCAGGCCGGCCGGGTTGGGATACTGCAGGTAGTTCACGACCCACAAGCGGCCGCGGCCGTCCCATTTCATCGACAGCGGCTGCCCGATCTGCGGCTCGGAGAGCACGAGCTCGACCTGCAGGTCGTCGGGCGTTTTCATGCGGGCCAGCGACTCGGCCGGCGAGAGCGGGCCATCGTCGCCCGAGGCCAGCTTCTTCAGCTCCTTTTCGATCGTGGCGGCGTCTTCGACTTTGCCGAATGGCTCCGTTTTGATCGCAGCGGCCTGGACCAAAGCCCAGGCCGGATCGTCACCATTGGCCGTTTCCCATTTGCCGGCCATTCGGATGGCAGCCTGCCCCGCGAACAGCACCGGCGCGGCGACGTTGAAGCCGTTGCGGCCGTCAATATTGCAGACCCGGATCGCGACGACGTTGTCCGCGGCGTGCTTGACCGCCGCCGGCGGAATCGCCAGGCGCAAGGTTTCGCCCAGGCCGCTGCGATACTGCGGCGGGAATTGACCCAGCTTGCCGAGCGATTGGCCGTTGAAAAAGATTTCGCGGGCGTCGTCGATCGCCTCCACGGCCAGCTCAAACTTCCGGTCCCGCCAGGTCGCCGGCAGCCGCACCTTTGCGCGGTACCAGAGCCAGCCGTTTTCGCCGGTCGGGGCCTTTTTCCACTCGTCGGGAATGGCGACTTCTTTCCAGGCAGGATCGGCGGCAAAGCTGACGGTTGACGACGAAACAGCCGCTAGGACGACGATTAGTAGGCAAGTTCGCAGGCGAAAGACCATAGATATCTCGGGCGTATAGGCGGGGCACGCGGCGGGATGCTTGATGATAACTCGTCGAAGGTACGACGGCACACGGAGTGTGCCTACTACTTTGCCTGCACGACGTCGAATTTCAGCAACCAGCCGATGGTGCGATAGACTTCGGCTTCGCGGCCGGGATAGATGCGGAGGAATTCAGCGAGCGGCGCCGGGCCGATGTTCTTGAGGTGGTCGAGCAGCGCGGTGAACTCGGGCTGCGTCAGGCGACGGTCGCCACCGAACGATCCCATCCAGTCCTTGAGCAGCAGGGTGAACTGGGTCACCGTGCCCGATTCGCCCAGCGCGAGCACCATCGCCGGGTGCAGGTGCCGCTCGCTGTAGTGGCCGAACGCGCGAAACGGATCGTCGCAGAGCGGATGGGCGGGCACGCCGGCAGTTAGCGGCGCGGTCTCGGTCGCACGCGAGCGGAGCTCGGCCAGCTCGTCCCACAGGGCTTCGTAGCGGCGGATGATGACCGGCCAGTCGAACTCGCCCACGGCTCGCTCGCGGCCGGCAGCCCCCATCTTCGCCCGCAGTGCCGGCTGCTCGATAAGCGCGACGATCGCTCGCGTGACGGCGTCAATGTCGGCGGCCGTGCTCTGGCAGGCCCTGCCGATATAGGCGTTGTACATCAGCCGGTCGCTCAAGTAGTCGCGAGCCAGCTCGACGCCGCTGCCGGCGGGTGGCAGGGTGACCGGGATGCGGAAGCCGTCGATCTCGTGGCGAACGGTTTCCTGGTAGCCGTCCCAGTCGGTGCAGACGACAGGCAGGCCGGCGGCCATCGCCTCCAGCGGCGTGAGGCCGAACGTTTCCTGGATGTTGTCGGACAGCGACACGAAGAGGTCGGCCGCGGCCCAGGCCTGCCGGCGGATTTCCGGCCGCCGGCCGTCGAGGAAGACGCACGGCACGCTGGGGCAGAACATTTTCGCCGCCTGCTTGAACGCCTTCTCTTCCCGTTCCTGCTCGAACCAGCCGACTTGGAGCAGGTGGAGCTTTCCGACTCCCGATCCCCGACTCCCGACTCCCGGCCCGCGACCACTGGTCGCGGCTTTGAAGGCCCGCTCAACGGCCAGGTACATCGGAATCGGGTGGGCCTTGGCGTAGAAATTCAGCCGGCCGACGTAGAGGAGGACGAGGTCGTTTTCGGCGATGTCGAGCGTTTTTCGCAAGCCGGCGCGGATCGATTGCGTTTCCTTGCTCGCGGCAAACGACGCCGCTTCGATTCCCAGCGGAATCACCGGCAACTGGAGCGGGACAGCAGGCTTGCCGCCGCACCGCAGCGCCAGGTATTCAGTCCATTCCGCCAGCGTCCGCTCGACCGCGACCTTCACGGCGGTCGAGGTGCAAATCAGCGCATCCCACGGCTGCACGGGCGCGATCGCCAGCTGTCCGAACAGCCGCATCACTTCCTTGGTGCAGATGGTGTGGGTGACTCCGCACAGGCTGTAGGCCCGCTGGTCGCCGAACCGCCGCAGCCAGGCCAGGTCGGGCAGCCCCGGATCGGGGCGATAGACGATGCCCGCCTCGGCCAGACGCGCCGGATCGTCCGCGGGCAGAAATGCCAGCTCGCGGTTCACCTGCCACGACTGCGCCCGCGCGACGCAGTCCTTGTGCTGCTCGCGGTTATGCGCCACGCAGTACAGCCGCTCGGCCGCCGTGTGCTTGAGCAGCGACCGCAAGAACGCCTCGCCCGCCGCCTGCCGCCCCAGCAGCCGCTGGCCGCCGGTGTCGTACCCGTCGCGTTCGTACCAGAAGCCGAGCGTGGTGGGCATGGATCGCTCTCAATTGCACTTCACGGTATGTCCAAGGCGAACTTCAGCGCTTGATGCACTGCATCCATCTTTGGACGCGAGAGCCGGGCGATACGCGAAGTCTGGCGGGCCTTGGGCACCGTGAGCAAGACGTCACAATTCACGACACAATCTCGCGGGAGACCGTCGGCCCGGGTCAAGCTGACCTCGCAGGGCAGTCCATGCACGGTCGTGGTGACCTGTGCGACGACGACCTGATTGCGCGCGGCGACTGCCGTGCTGCGCGTGAGAATGAGGACCGGGCGGCGGCCAAGCGGAGGCGGCAGGTCGGCCCACCAGACTTCACTGCGCGTCATGGCTGGAGTCGTTCCAGTCGGATGGGTCCATCGCCTCCGGCGCTAAAGCCACAGAGGCGGCCGCCCAGTCTTCAGCCGAGTCGGCCGGCAGCGCTTGAAAATCGAGATAGTCGAGCAGAATGCGACGGGCCAAAGCGGGGGCGTCCTGCCCCTGCGACCGCGCTAGATCGTCGAGTCGCTGCCGAGTAGCGGCGTCGAGGTCTATGGTCATTTGGGGCATGGAAGCACCACGTACGTTCTCCTAGTCAAGTGTACTACGCCGGTTGCCACCCGACCACGTTCATTTCACCAGCGCCTCGCGGAGTGGCTGCTCGACGTTGCCGCTGGGATAATCCACGCCAAACAGCTCGGCAACGGTGGAGGCCAGGCAAGCGGGGCCGACGGGGCGGTCGAATTGGCCCGGGGCGATGCCCGCGCCGACCAGCAGGAGCGGCACGTGCGTGTCGTAGTGCCAGGGGCTGCCGTGGGTGGTGCCCTTGGCCCCGGGCAGG
>DASRJB010000550.1:0-2992 GCA_035649715.1 Pirellulaceae bacterium | reverse complement strand
TCCAGCTCGTGAATCCGCCGCAGGACTTCGTCCATCGGCTCGTGGGCGGTGACTTGCCGCTGAGCGCTCCAGAACATGGGTATCTGCTTGAGCGCGGTGACTGGGCGGGCTTCGCCGCGGACCGTTCGCGCCATCAGCTGGCCCGCTTCGCGGCCGCGCTCGGCCATATCGACGTGGGGATACGTGTCGTAGCCGATGCTGGCATTGGCCAGTTGCATTCGCCGCGGCGTGTGGTTGCCGTGCAGGTCGTACGTCACTGCGATCGGCCGCTCCGTGCCGATCGCTTCGCGGACCGCGGCGACCACGTCGCCGTCGCCGTCCTCCAGGCCCTCGATGACCATCGCGCCATGCAGGTCGAGCAACACGCCGTCCAGCCGCCGCTCGGCATCGGCTGCTGCCAGCCGCTCGAGGAACTCCGCCTTGAGGCGGCCATAATCCGCGTTGCGGATCAGGCCGCTGGGATAGGCAAAGCCCCAGAGGAGCGGCACGGCGTCAAAGCCGCACGACTCGGCGGCGTCAAAGAACCCGCCGATGCACATGTTTGCGCCCGCGAACCGCTCCCGCACGGCCGCTCCGCGGAACAGGCCGAAGCCGGCGGCGAAATCCTCGACGCCCGTCGTCTGCGGCAGAAACGTGCTGGTCTCGTGCAGGATGCCGCCGACCGCGATCCGCATGGCTGGCCTCTATTTTCCCAGCTCGTCGGCCAGCGCGGTCGCGCTGTAAATCTTGCGGAGGGCCTCCTGGATCGACGCGGAATGGACGCTCACCGCGCGGGCCTGGACGTCGCTAAACGCGTAGTCCAGCACCAGCGACTGGATGTTGCCGTCGAAGATGATGCCCACCAGCTCGCCGGCCTTGTTGACGACCGGGCTGCCGGAGTTGCCGCCGATGATGTCGGCCGTGCTCACGAAGTTGAACGGCGTGTTGGCGCTGATCTTGTCGCGGTTCTTCAGCCAGCTCGGCGGCAGCTCGAACGGGTCCTTGCTGCCGTGCGCCTCGGCGTGGCCAAAGGTGCCGCCCATCGTCGTCCAGGGCTCAATCTTCCGCCCTTCATCCTCGTAACCCTTGACCGCGCCGAAGGCCAGCCGCAGCGTGAACGTCGCGTCGGGATAGGTCGTGCTGCCCAGCACGGCGAACCGCGCGGCCGCGATCTTGGCATAGGCCTGCCGCTGCGGCTCTTCGATCTGCTGCTCGAACATCGTCCGCAGCTCGCGGGAGCGGGGATCGACGGCCTTGGCCAGCTTGATGAGCGGGTCTTTGGAGGCGGCGATTGCCGCCTGGCCGCCGCCGGCAAGCTTCTTCCGCTCGGCCACGTCGGCCAGCTTCGACCCGCCGATCAGCTCGGCCGCCCGCACCCGCGGCGACTTACCCTCCAGGACTTGCTTCACCAGTTCGTGGTTGCCGCCGAGTTGCTCCATCAGCATGCCCAGCGAATCGGCCAGCTTGACGATCTCCAGGTCGGTGTAGATCGGCGCTTCGGAGTAGAGCTGCTGCTCGAGCGAAGCCCGGCCGGCCTGGCCGAATTCGGGCAGCCGCTGGGCGTTAGGCTTGGCGTCTTCGTCGGCCATGCGAACCAGCGTGCGGGCGATGAAGAACAGGTCGGAGTTGAAGGCGCTGCCTTGCAGCATGTTGAACTCGGTGCGGAAGCTCTTGACCTTTTGCAGCGTCGCGGCGATCTCGTCCCAGGCGCCGGCGTACTTCTCCTTCAGCATCGGGTTGGACTCGACCTTCGACCGCAGCTCCGACTCCTCGGCCTGCTTGCGGGCAAAAACCTCCGGGTCCTGCAAGCCGCCCAAGCCGCCCAGGCGGGCCTTGCGGCTGTTCTGAATGCCGAACAGCTCGTCTCCCGCGCGGCGCTCGTTCTCCAGGCTGCGGCTGCTGTAGTTCGAGAGCAGGACCTCGCGGCGGCGGAGCACGTCGAGCTGCTGCGGGACCATGATGTCGCGGAGGTATTCCAGGTGGGCCACCGTGTTCATGCGGTTGGTGCGGCCGGGATGCCCGGAAACGAAGATCAGCTCGCCGTCGGCCGCGCCGGCCTGGCTCCATTTCAGGTAGTGCTCGATCTTCGCCGGCTGGTTGTTCTCGTAAATGCGGAAGAAGCAGATGTCGAGGTCGTAGCGCGGATATTCGAAGTTG
Source organism: Pirellulaceae bacterium (assembly GCA_035649715.1). Taxonomy (GTDB): domain Bacteria; phylum Planctomycetota; class Planctomycetia; order Pirellulales; family Pirellulaceae; genus CAYLLN01. Next base: position 856 of record DASRJB010000550.1, on the reverse strand, counting down.
TCGGGGTCGCCGCCGAAGAAGGCGATCGAGTGCTCGGGGGCGAAGACCAGCCGGACGTCGGTGTACTTCTTGAACTGGTACAGTTGATACTGGCCGCCCTGATAGAGCGTGACGACGTCGCTCCGCAGGCCGGTCTTGTCGAACTGCTCCTTTTCGATCGTGTTGATGACGGCGCGGCGGGCCAGCTGGGCCTCGGCCGGCGGCTGGCCGGGTTTGACGGCGGCATTGACCTGCGCCGTGACGTCCTCGATTTTCACGAGGACGTTCAGCTCCAGATCGACGCACTTCTGCTCCTCGGCGAGCGCCCGAGCGTGGAAGCCGGTCTTGAGCAGGTCGCGGTCGGCGGTGCTCATCTTCTGCAGCGCGTCGGCCCCCACGTGGTGGTTGGTCATCACCAGGCCGCGCGACGACACGAACGACCCCGAACCGCCGCTGTTGAATCGCACGCTCGCCAGCCGCAAGTGGTCCAGCCAGGCGTCGCTGGGCTCAAAGCCGTACTTCTGTTTGAGCAGCTGCTTGGGGAACTGGTTGTAGAGCCACATTCCCTCATCGCCGCGCGCGGCGAGCGGAATCAGCGACCAAAGTGCGAGCCACAAAAGGGTCATTGTGCGAGTGGATCTCATCGTTGTGCTCCGTGGCCACGTTTTCTGAATTGGTTGTTACTTCACGCCCAACTCCGCCAGGCGCTTGGCCGCCAGCGGCTGGGCCTTGGCGATGACTTCCTCAATCTCGACGGGCTCGCCCCCGCGGCGCTTGCTCTCGTCGGCGGCTTCCATGAAGGCGTAGATCTCCAGCGTCTCGGCCTGCGGAATCGGCGGCTTCTTCGAGTGGAAGAACTTGCCGATCTCCAGGACCA
>DASRJB010000549.1:0-4746 GCA_035649715.1 Pirellulaceae bacterium | reverse complement strand
CTGCACTGTCTCGCCGCCGCCGATGGAACCCAGCGCCACAAACGGTGCATTGACGCCATTTACGTCGATATTGGGCGAGATGCCGCGAACCGAGCCGTCGGTCATGGCGAAGTTGACCCCGCCGCCGCCATGGAAGCTGCCCCAGGCTCGCTTGCATTGATTGTTGGAGCGCGTCGGAGGCGTTGCCGAGCACTTTACGAAGTCGGGAATAAATATCCGGCTCTGGTTGATGGTGATGCCCGAAAGGTTGTACGACGTGTAGGCATAGGCCCAGAACCCGCGCCGATCGTGTAGCACGCCATTCGCATCGGTGAACGGCTTGGTGGCGTATTCGCCAATCATTAGCGTATTCGAAGTTCCATCGGTCACCTCGGCCAGCCTGACTGCGTTGAGATTTGGTGGCGGAACTGGGGGAGTGAGGCTGGGAAAGAAGTTCGTGCATGCGTGGAGTGGTCCGCGATAGCCCCGATTCCAGTTCGCCAGCCATGCCACTTGCGTCGCATCGTCCCAGTTGGCATCGCCGCCGCTGTCATCGACGCCTGACCGGCCGCCGAACGATACACCCGCGACGCCGCGATAGTTCGAGGGAGCGTGGAGGTTTCGTGGCAACCCTGTATCACCACCAGGCCCAGAATCGGGAATCGCCGGCTTTTTCATGTCGGTCGGATCTGAGGGACAGATGTGGGCCTTGAGCACCGTCTTTCGCAGGATCGCCATTTTCGTCGGGCTATTCGCATCGGTGATGGCGTTGGGGACGTTTTGGTCGTAGTGGCTGGTATAAAGGTTTGCCTGTTCCATGAACGGCAAGATACTGATCGTCCAAGTCTCGTAGTAGTTATTCTTACCTTGGGCGTCCGGTCGATAAACGTTGCCCGCCGGAAGCGACTTAAAGGTGTCCTCGAAATTGTGGCAGGCCAGCGCGAGCTGCTTGAGATTGTTCTGGCAGCTCATCCGCCGCGCTGCCTCGCGAGCCGATTGGACCGCCGGCAGCAGCAGGGCGACCAGCACGCCGATGATGGCGATGACCACGAGCAGCTCGACCAGCGTGAAGCCGCGGCGGATGCGCTCGAATCGAGGATGTGCGCGCGTGCACATACGAAGGCCCCTTTGAAAAGTACTCGCGAACCCCAACCGCAACGAAACCCAAGTCCCCAATGCTCTTTCCCAGCGCCGCCGAACGGCAACGCTGAATCTCAACCGGTAGCCTAACCAATTCCTCCACGATGTGAAAGTCTTTTCCCGCGCGTCCGCTGTGCGGAATGCCGTATGCCGAGCTGTGCTCGAACTCGGCTCCACCGCCGCCAATCTTGAGGCCCGATAAATTGGCCACGCCATTGGGCGGCGCAAATATCCGCCCCCTGGTTGGGCGAGTGCGATCGCGCCTTTTTCCACGTTTTCGGTCGCAACTCCTGATGCGCCATCGGCTTGCGGCACAGGCAGCCGCAGGCCATTAAATACTACTTATAACAGTTTGAGAAACGTCAGAGGGCGCTTTGGAGCAGGTGACCGCGCACCGAATTTTCCGGTGTGGCGGGGCCAAAATGGCAGTCGCCGCGCCAAATGGAACGATACTGCAAATAGCGTACCAATGTACACAATTCAGCCGCGGAATTCTGAAGCGCCGGAAGAGTGCCAGCGGGCGCACCGACTCCTCCGGCCAGTACACGCTGACGACGTACTTCAGCCCCGACGATCAGCCGGCCGGGGCGATGCCGGGCGAGTACGTCGTGACGGTGACGAAGATCGACGAGCCGGAGGGGATCGTCGATCCCTACAAAAAGGGCCAAATGCCGAAGAACCAGCTGCCCGACAAGTACAGCTCGCAGCGCAGCCCGCTCTCGGCCACGGTCACCGCCGGCGGCGCCAATCGCTTCGACTTTCCGCTTGAGGATTGAAGCGCAGACTCGCGCTCGACAGGTGGGCACAGCCCAACGTACAGGACAGCCCTACGACACCGCGGGGGCGTACGGCTCGAAGAATCGCCGCAGCAGGTGGCGGTTGGCGGCGAGGTTGACCAGGATGCGGCTGCCGATGACGTTGCCGCGGCCGAGGATGTCGAGCCGCTGGGCGGGGTCGGCGGCGTAGGTGAGCATCGGGCCGCGGGGCTCGATCTGCCAGCCGGTGTGGCGATAGCCGCGGAGCGAGACGTGAGCCGGGACGAGCCAGGAACTCGCGCCGAAGACGACCTCCGTCGGCTCCGGCGGGCCGGCCTGCGGCAGCCAGCGTGCCGTCGCGGGCAACAGGCCGGTCATGGGCACCGTGCGGCCGCCGTCGAAGACGGCCTCGCGGCAGAGATAGGCCAGGCCGCTCCCTTCGGCATAAATCCGTCCGCCGACCGCGGCATAACAGCGGAGCGATTGCTTGAGGCAGTGATTGCGGGCCAGCGCTTCGGGATCGCGCTCGGGATGTCCGCAGCCGAAATAGACAACGTCGGCCCCGTCGGGCAGGGCTTCGCTCTTGAGCGGCGAAAAGTCGCACAGTTCCGCGCCGGCGGCTTCGAGCAGGTCGAGCGTCTCGGGGTAGTATCCGCAATACGCCTGGTCGAAGGCCACGGCGATGCGGAAGCGGCGCTGCCCAGAGCGCTCGCCGCGGGGAATGAAATCCTCGGCATCCACCGTCAGCGGCGCGGCGCGGCGGGCCAGCGCGTGCAGCTTGTCCCGCCGCAAATTCAGGAGCAGGCGGGCGCCCAGCGCTTCGCCCAGCTCGCGCGACGGATTCGCCCCGGCAGGCAGCGACGTGCACAGCTCCCGCAGCGCGCGGGCTTCGTCGAGCCAGCCGAGCACGGGCGTCTTCCACAGCGCTTCGAGCGTGGTTTGCCAATAGGCCGCCTCCTCGGCGGTATTCACGCGGTCGAGCAGGAGCGCATCGACGTGGGCCGGGGGCATTGCCCAGCCGCGCTGCCGCAGGCAGCCGACATCGACGATCGCGATCCGCGCCAGGTCGAGCCACTCGCACAGCGTGTTCAGGTTGCTCGTGCAGCCCGGGTCGTGATAAGCGCCGGCGACGATCGCCAGGTCGCGGTCGTTCGTGGCCCGCGCCAGCGCCGCCGCGGCGGCGTCGCGCGACATGGCCCAACTGTCGAGGTGCCGCGCGGAGCGGCCGAGGATCGTCTTCGCAGGATCGTGCGGAGCAAAGCAGCAGGAGCTGTGAAACAAGACCGGCGAGTCGTCCGCGGCCGCGAGCGCGGCCAGCAATCCCCAGAGCACTGGCTCCCCGCGTGCCTCCGGCTGAATTGTGCCAACGGCCAAGCGCGGCAGATGTCTCATACGACCTCGGAGAGCTGGGTCATGCTGAGCAGCCGACGGAGAGAGGGGGCTTCGGGAGGCTTGCTAGCGATTGCGGGAGGACAAACCGGCGGCCGGCAGCGGAGGGCAGGCTCACCGCTAGATTGTTCGAGGGCTGAAGTGGAGAGTCAACGGCGCGGCGTGCCGGTAGTGCGGAAAACCGCACGCAAAAATGTCCCGTTTTTCCCTGTAGAATCGTTGAAATGTCAACTTCTTGCGCCCCGGCTGCCAAGTAGACTCCCGCTCGCTGGCGCCGTTGGCGACGGCTGGCATGGCTGCTGGGTGTGGGGGTTTTGCTCGCTCTCCTGGCGGCGGCGTACGTCCATTATTACCTCTACCTGCCGATGGGCAGCGGACCCGCCGGGCCGCCTGTTGCCGCCGCGCCGTTCGAGCAGCCGTGGACCGAGCGGCAGGTCCTGCTGGTGGGAATCGGCGACAGTGTGACGGCCGGACTGGGATCCAGCCGCGGCAGGTCGTACTTCGAGCGCCTCGTTCGCAATCCGCCGGATGAGTTCGGCGACATGCAGGGCCGGTCGCTGTCGCGCGTCTTGCCGAACTTGAAGACGCTGAACATTGCAGTCTCGGGCAGCACCTCGCTCCATCACCTGGAGCACATTCGCCAAAAGCTGCCGCCGCAAAAGCCCGATGTCTTCGGCCTGGTCGTGATGACGACCGGCGGCAACGACCTGATCCACTGGTATGGCCGCTCGCCGCCTCGCGAGGGCGCGATGTATGGCGCGACGCTGGCTGAGGCGCAGCCCTGGATCGCCAGCTACGAGCAGCGGCTGGACACGATGTTCGGCGAGATCGAGTCGCGGTTCCCCCCCGGCGGCTGCGCGATCTTCGTCGCCGACATCTACGATCCGTCCGACGGGCTGGGCGATCCGGAGAGCACGTGGGCCCTGCCCGCCTGGCCCGACTGCCTGGCGATCCACCGGGCCTACAACGCGGCGCTGGCCCGCGTCGTCGCGAAGCACGCCGCGGCTCACGTCGTTCCCGTGCACGACGAGTTTCTGGGCCACGGCATTCACTGCCGGCAGTTCTGGCGGGCGCGGTACGACAGCGCCGATCCGCACTATTGGTATTTTGAGAACATCGAAGACCCGAACGACCGCGGATACGACGCCCTCCGGCGGCTGTTTCTGAACGAGATCGTGCGGCATCGCGGGGCGCTGGCGGATCCGGAAAAGTAGCGGCGATTGTCTAGCAAAGTGCTGCGGGTTGTAACAACCGCGGCGGCTCTACGCTTCGCAATAAATGCACGCTGGGCAGTGTCGCCCGGCGAAGTCCAACCACAACCTCCGCCCAGGAGATCCAGACATGTTCCGCATCCAATCGCTCGTTCGCGGCGCGCTCTTCGCCGCCGCGCTCGCCCTGCTCTCGCTGCCGTCGGCCGCCCAGGCCCATCACGGCGGCTGTTTTCCCGTGACCCACTGCCAGCCGTGCTACACGCCGGTTTACA
>DASRJB010000548.1:0-3505 GCA_035649715.1 Pirellulaceae bacterium | reverse complement strand
AAGTTCCGGTGGCTATGCACCTGGCCGAGACGCGCGAGGAATTGGAGCTGCTGGAATCGCATTCCGGACCGCTCGTGGAAATGCTCGGCTCGCTGGGGGCCTGGCAGCCTACTGCTCTTTCGCGCGGCCTGCGGCCGCTCGATTATCTGCGGACGCTGGCTACGGCGCACCGCGCGCTGGTCATTCACGGAAATTACCTCGCTGCCGACGAAATCGAATTCGCCGCGGCGCATCGGGACCGCATGAGCGTCGTCTATTGCCCGCGGACGCACGCGTTCTTTCGCCACGAGCCGTATCCGCTGGCCAAGATGCGCGACGCGGGCGTGCGCGTCGCCGTCGGCACCGATTCGCGGGCCAGCAACCCGGACTTGAACCTGTGGTCCGAGCTGCGGCACATCGCCGAGCATCACCGCGGCGTCTCGCCCGACGAAATCCTGCGGATGGGCACGCTCGCCGGCGCCGAAGCGCTTGGGCTGGACGGCGATCTGGGCAGCATTACACCGGGAAAGTCGGCCCGGCTTGTCATGGCTTCCTTGCCGGCCGGCGGCCAAGCGGCGCTCGCGGCGATCCTGGAATCGGCCAGCACAATCGTGCCAGTTCATTTATCGCACGACGAGAACTGAATTCGCCGCCGCTTCTTCCCACTACGTAGGCGGGCAACTACGATGCTCGCAGTCGTCGGACGACTCGAGGGGGAACTTCGATTCGCGGAAAGGCAACACGCCGATGGTCAGCTTGGGCAAGTGGATCGTGGCCGGTTCGATCGGCGGTGCAGCCGGAGCCGCTGTGTGGGCCATGATCGCCTATTTTGCGCACGCCGAAGTCGGCTGGATCGCCTGGGGCATCGGTGCGGTCGTCGGCATCTGCATCCGCTTCGTGTCGGGCGAGTCGCAAGAAGGGCTGGGGCCGGGTATCGCCGCGGCGCTGATAGCGATCCTGTCGGTGCTCGGCGGCAAGTACGCCGCCGTGAGCATGCTCGTAGCCTCGCTCGACATGGGCGTGGAAACGCTGGAACTGACCGACGAGCAGATGATTGCCACGCTGGCTGATGAGATCGTGGGCGAACTGCAAGCCAAGGGAAAGAAAGTCGTCTTTCCTGCCGGAAAAACCTTGGAAGACGCTAGCGGCCAGGCCGATTATCCGCCTGCCATCTGGAAGTCTGCAGCCCAGCGCTGGACCGCCCTGGGCCCGGCCAAACAGAAGGAGCGACGCGAAGAGCAGCAGAAGCAATATGCTGCCGTCATGGGAGCGGTCCGCGGCGCGTTGCACGAGCGGGCTTTTGCCGAAAGCTTCAGTCTTTACGACGCCCTCTGGTTTTTCCTGGCGGCCGCAACTGCCTTCCGATTGGGTGCCGGAAACGTGGGTTCTGAGGACGACGACTAGTCGCATCGGCCGCTAGCGTCCGCTTCCGCGTAATCTTGACGGAATGCTCTTTCATTGCACCCTGCTAGCGGGTATAGTTCGCGGAGGTAACAGTTGCCGACCTCGCGTGGAGGTTGGCGGAGTCTTGTCAGGCTGTTTTGTGTCCGGTCCTTGTTTGTCTGCCGATCGGGTTGCTTCCACTCGTCTGCTGGCAGGGTCCTTCGGAAACGACGCGCCGCGCTCCCCGCCGCTTCCAGGTTAGCGCCGGGCAACTGTTGATTTTCCACCGTGGTTTTTGTAAGGACCTGTCGGATGGCGAAGCGGATCTATGTGGGCAATCTGCCCTGGTCGTACGGCTCTACGGAGCTGGAACAGTTGTTTGCGCAGCACGGCCAGGTGGCCGCTGCCGAGGTGATCATGGATCGCGAGACCGGACGGTCGCGCGGGTTTGGGTTCGTGCAGATGGCGAATGACGCGGATATGGAGGGAGCGATCAACGCTCTCAACGGGTTCAACTGCGGCGGCCGGCCGCTCGTGGTGAACGAAGCCCGCGAACGCACGCCGCGTGCTGGCGGCGGCGGCGGCGGATATGGCGGCGGTGGTGGCGGCCGCGGCGGCGGTGGCGGCGGCTATGGCGGTGGTGGCGGCCGCGGTGGCGGCGGCTACGGCGGTGGTGGTGGAGGTTACGGTGGCGGTGGCGGCGGCTACGGCGACCGCGAAGGCGGCGGCGGTGGCGGCGGCCGGCGCTACTAGTTCCCTCCGTTCAAAGCGAGGCTTGGACGGTTCTTCGTCCAAGCATGTTGCCAACTGTGACTGCCGCAGGCAAAAAACGCGGCAGTCCGCTGGCGCTTGCGCCATTGCTGAAGGATCCCGAGTGTCAGCCGACGTCGTCGTCCGCCGCAAGAAACGCAAGTCGCCGGCGCACCGGCGTCCCATAAAGCAGCGACGCGACCACAGCCCCGATTTCCCTCCCTCGACGGCCAGTCACAGGCTCATCATGGGCCTGGCGGTCGCGCTGCCTTTCCTCGGCTGCATCGCAGCGGCCGGTCTGCTCTGGCAATGGGGCTTCATGGGCTGGCTCTACGTCGGCATGCTCGTCGGCGGCTGGCTGCTGACCGGCACGGGCATCACGATCGGATTTCACCGGCTGCTCACGCACCGCAGTTTCGACACGTATCGCTGGGTGAAGTTGGTCTGGATGGCCCTCGGTGCCCTGTCGGTCGAGGGCTCGCCGCTGGTCTGGTGCGCAGTGCACCGGCGGCACCACGAACACAGCGATCAGCCGGGCGATCCGCATTCGCCGCACTTGCACGGCAGCGGGCTGATCGGCACGCTCCGCGGCCTGTGGCACGCGCAAACCGGCTGGCTCTTCACGGGCTATTGGACGTCTCCCGAGCTGGCCCGCTATGTGCCCGATTTATTGGCCGACCCAGCGCTCGTTGCAGTCGATCGGATGTATTACGTGTGGGTGCTGCTCAGCCTTTTCCTGCCAACGTTGATCGGCGGACTGGCGACCTGGTCGTGGCAAGGAGCTTTGCTGGGACTGCTTTGGGGTGGCCTCGTGCGGATCTTCATCACCCACCACATCACCTGGTCGATCAACTCGATCTGCCACATCTTCGGCAGCCGCGATTTCGCGGCCGGCGACGACTCGCGCAACAACTGGCTCTGCGGCCTGCTGGGTCTGGGCGAAGGCTGGCACAACAACCACCACGCGTTCCCCACCTCCGCTCGACACGGGCTGGCGTGGTGGCAGCTCGACGCCAGCTGGCTTATCATCCGGGGCATGGAGCTCGTCGGTCTGGCCTGGAACGTCCGTCTGCCGAACGAACGGGCGATTGCTGTTAAACGACTGTAGTTGACGCCTTGTCCCTGCCGCCTCGTCCCGATTTCGAGCCCGACGACGAAGACCCCCGCCCCACGCGCCGCGCAGGTCCGCTGCTCGCCTGGCTCCGCCTGTTGCGGCTCCCCAACGTATTCACCGCTCTGGCCGACGTGGCGATGGGCTATCTCTTCGTCCACCGCTCGGTTCCCAGCCCCGCTCAACTCATCTGCCTCGCCGCCGCTTCGGGCCTGCTCTATTCGGCGGGCATGGTGCTCAACGACGTGTTCGATCTCGAGGTGGACAGCCGCGAGCGGCCGT
>DASRJB010000547.1:0-8479 GCA_035649715.1 Pirellulaceae bacterium | reverse complement strand
TCGGCGCGACTATTCGCGTCGCTGAACTGCGCCCGCCTGTCAATCCACCACGCGGCGCCCATTGCCACGATGACCGTCACCAGCACCAGCTCGCGGATCGTGAATCGCATCATCGACGGCTCCATTCACCGTGTTATGCCGATGTAGAACTGAAACACTGCTTGGCGCTCCAATGCTGCGGCACGACGTGCCTGCCAATCGCGGTATCCCCACCAAAGGCCCGCCAGCGCCGGCGGCCCCAGCGCCAAGACGATCAGCAGTGTGCGGAGGCGGCAGCGCATGGGTTAGCGATCGAGACTTTCGGTTCTCGCTACCTCTACTATTCGCGGCCTCTCGCCGCAATCCGCCGCTGCTCCCGGATCGTGTACCAGATCAAGAGCGTTGGCACCACGATGATCGCGAGGGCCACGAACCCCATGCCCAGGTAGGCCTCAATGGGCACGATGATCGTCTGAGGGCCAAGGGCAAGCGGCACCTGCCTATTCTACCCCCGCACGAAAAAGCCCCGCCAGCCGACGCGGACGGCGCGAAGGTTGTGCTTGGTTGTCGCGAGCGCTGAACCACGCTTTTTAGTCGATGCCAGCGGGCCGCCGGTGGTTCAGTTCGCTTGGCTTGTCGCTGGCCCCGATTCGGCTAGACTGACGAAGCGGCCCGATCGTGCGGTAGATCTCCCGCCCGCTCACGACGCCACTCATTACGAGGCCGCCGCTTAGAGGCTGTAGCTCAGTCGGTAGAGCAACGGACTTTTAATCCGTAGGTCTCGGGTTCGAGCCCCGACAGCCTCACATTTTTGGATCGCGTCCCGCGGAGGAATCGATGAAGTTCATATCGACCGTTTTTGGCATTGCACTGCTGGCTTGCCTGGCAGGGTGCGGCGCGGCAGCGAATCAGGCGAAGCTCCGCAACGATCTCAAGGGACTGGGCCTGGCCTACCACTCGTATCACGACGAGCACCAGAAAGGACCGGCCAACTGGGACGAGCTGATCGCGTTCGCCGGCAAGGCGAACCTGTTCCCCGACGGCATCAAGCGGGTCCGCGACGCCGGATATGTGGTGACATGGGATGCAAAGTTCACGGAGGTGACGCAGGGACTGTCGAATACGGTGTTGGCCAAGCCGGCCGGCGAAGGTCCCACGCTGATGATGGACGGCAGCGTGCAATAGCGCTCGCGAACAAACCAGGCGGGCAGGTCGTCGCGATTAGGCGAGCAGATCATCGAGCGGCGGCCGCCACCACGAGTTGCCGGGGAAGAGGGCGGCGGCGAGGTGATTGGACTTTTTGGTCGAGGCTCGCAGGCGATTGGCGGCGGCGAGGTCGGCGGCCGACTGGTCGCCGAGCAGCAGCGGCGCCAGGTCGGTGTAGCGGAGCGTCACGGTATGCCGGCTGGGGCCGCCCGTTTCGATCGTTGTCCGGCGGCGGCCGAGTTGGATGCGGAAGCGTTCGATCACGCCCTGGTCCTTCTTGCCGCAGCCGCTGCGCAGCTCGATTCCCAAAATGCTGGGCCGGTGGACGTCGGCCGCGCGGGCCCGCGCGGTGAACGTCGGCTGCAATTGGCGGAGCAAGGCCAGCGGGTCGAGCAGGCGGGCCATGAAGACCTCGCCGCCCAGCTCCTGGCTGGAGGTGACCTTGCCGCCGGCCTGGCGGAAGAGCACGTGCAGCGGATGCTCGGGCGGAGCATCGCAGCGAACGAGCCAATCGTCCTGCTCGCTGGCGTCGGCGCAGACCCGCGCCGTCAGGTGACGCGCGACTTCGTCTCGGCCGGGCGCTGCGATCACTTCGACCAGCCGGCACTGACGGACGAACGCATAGCCGACGATCGAGTCGATCAGCTTGGGCAGCTCGGCGGGCTCGGTGCCGGTGGCGGCGACGTAGATCCGGTCGCACGCTCCGCGGGCCAGCAGCCAGTCCCAATAGGCCTCGCTGCGGATCGGCCAGCCGCGGCGCCCCGCGCTCTGCTGCTCGTAGAGACGCACGATGGCGGGCAGCTCGATCCGCCGCAGCGGGCGGACGACGATCGGCTCGACCGGCGGCAGCGGCAAGCCCACCGGCGCGGCCGGCCGCGCGTCGATCACGCCGGCGGCCGTCGCGCCCAGCTCGGCCAGCACGGCCCGCGGCGCGGCGGACGAATAGTTGTGCCGCCCGCAGATCGCCCACCCCAGGCGGGCGAAAAGTGCCGGCACGCGGGTCCGCGTCAGGCCGATCAGCACACCCCGCTCGGCCGCCGCCCGCTCGCCGGCCGCCAGCATCGTCGTCGCCAGACCGCGGCTGCGATACTCCGGCGCGGTCGCCAGGTCCATGAACCGCGCCGCGGGCAGCGCCGCTTCGCCGACGCGGATCGTCTGCCGCGCCAGCCGCAGGTGGGCCGCGATCTGCTCGCCGTCTTTCACGACGAGCCGGTCGGCTGGTTCGTAGCCCGGCTCGTCGAGCTGAGCGTGGAATTCGCCGGCCGACGGGCCATGAAAGACGGAAACCAGGAGCCGGTGGATCAGCCCGTGATCTCCGGTGCGGGCCGGCGTGAGCCGCAGACCGGGGGCGGCAACTGTCGGGCGAGGCTTGGTAAGAGTGATGGATGGCGAGCGTCGTGCGACCGAAACGGTGCGCGTGGCCATGCAGGCAGTCCCTTTTGCCTTGTTGAATCCTTCCAGCAGGCTCGTCGTGAGCCGCGAAGTTGCTAACAAGTTACGACGAAACCTTGCACAAATCTAGTAGGCGCGCGGAAAGAATTTCTGAAGGGAACAGTACGAATGAAAACTCGCGCGAGCCCAGGACCTGCGCGCGCTTGAACTGCTCGACCAATTCAGCGTGCTCGGCGCGCAGCGCGCGCTCGACCGGCCCGAGCAGCGCGTGCATCGCGCGATTGAGCGCATCCGCCCGCGCGAAGACCTCCGGCGGGCAGCGCCGCAGGTCGTGCTGCGCGAGATACTCACGCTTTTCCGCCGCCAGCGCCGCGAGTTTCTCAGCCAGTGACGGCTCACCCGCGACCAGCGGATTGCGGGCGAAGGTCTCCGGATGCCAGCGGAGGTCGCGAATTCGCGCGGCCGAGCGGCGCACGTCGTCCAGCGAAATCTGAAGGCGCTCAATGGGCAGCCGAAAGGTTGCGGTGGCCGTGATGAACGCCGGCGGCTCGACGCCGAAAAACCGGCGAACGATCAAATCGGTCAGCTCGTCGTACTTCGCCCCACCGATGCCGTGGATGAACAGGTCGCTCAAAACCAGCCGGGCGAACATCGTCGTGATCAGGGCCCGCGGGCGAAGCGCGATCCCTTCCCGAAGCAAGCGGGAGTACACCTCGTCGCAGTCCTGCCCGGCGGCTGGGCCGTCAATAACCAGCCCCTGCCGATCGGTCAGCTCCCACGAGCTGGCAGCCTCCCTAACGAAGACGCGGCGTCGGCGCGGATCGTCCATTGTCCAAATCCAGAGCGGCATCTCGTGCCAGTCGCCGTCCTGGGCCAGGTCGGGGACAGGATGCGTCTGGCTGCGGATGTGATTTACTGCCCGGTATTCGGCCAAGGCCGCGTTGTGGACCGCGTGAAACTCGCGATGCCGCGCTAGCAGCCGGTGGGCAAATTCCAGGAAAGGGGGCTGGCCGGTCACCGCGCCCAGGGCGGCCTCGCGGTGCACCAGGCCGAGCTCGCGCTCGACGCGATGCCGCGCGGTCGCCAGGCATTCGCCCAGATTGACGGCTTGCGCGAGCAGCTCCGGATGCGGTCCGCCGCGCCGGAGTTTCTCCAGCGACCTCTTGGCCATTTCGCGCTGCTCGTCGGCCGCTGCCAGCGCGTGCGGCCAAACGCGATCCAGGAGCAATCCGTGTTTGTACGCTGGCGACTTGAGGAACGATCCAAATGCTCCGCGCACCTCCAGGCGGAACTTTGCAAACTTCGCCGGGTCGCTGACCCACCGCGCTTCCCAGGGAATCGCATCGGCTGGCGCATCGAAGGGGACCTCGACCACCGGCGGCGAGCCGCCCGACGGCACGCGAATCGAAGTGCTGCGGACGGTGTCGTTGTCGATGATCAGGCCCAGGCTGGTCGCGCCGACTGACGTCGCGAGCGACGACAGGGCGAAGTTCTTCAACCAGACGCCCGGATGGTACAGCTCCGGCTGGTGTCCGGCGAGGATGATCGGCCGCTGCAGTTCCTCGCGCTCGAGTTGCACTCCGTCGCGGATCTCCGCGCAGCCGAGCAGGATGATTCGCGCCGTCACGCGCAGGCGAGCGCTGATCCCGTGCTTCTCGAGTTTCGAAGCGACCGCCCGATTGCGCTCGATCAGCGCGGGGGCTTGCGACAGCGGCGGGTCAAACAGCGCGCTGCCGTCGTCGGCGGGGGCGCGAAGGCGGCGTTGGACGAGCGGCGGCATGGCGGGAGGCGCTATTCTACCCGCGATGGCCGGCGGCGTCCTGCGGCCGGATCGTCACTTCTTCCGTACGTCGAGACAGACGATTTCCTTGTCGTCGCGCAGGTAGAGCCGGCCGCCGGCCAGGGCGGGGGCCTGGCGCGTCGAGCCGAGGATCGCCAGCCGGCCAATTTCCTCGTAGGCCTTGGGCGTGGCGCGGACGACGACCAGTTCGCCCTTCATGGTGGAAATGAACAGCTTGCCGTCGGCGGCGATCAGGTTCCCCTTGCCAAAACGCGTCTGCTGCCAGGCGCGCTTGCCCGTGGCCACGTCAACGCAGGTCAGGTGCGTCACCGGCCCGGCGCTGCCGATGTTGTCGAAGCCGTACAGATGCCCGTCCAACAAGATCGACGTCTGCCACTCGTTGCGGAGCACGCTTTCGGAGCCTTGCGACTCCCAAATCACGCGCGGCACGAACTTCTCGCCGTCGGCCCGCAGGCCCAGCAGCACGCAGCCGTGATTTTCGCCCGACGAGAGGAAGACCTGCCCGCGGTGGGCCAGCGGCGTGGCGATGTTGCACTGGTAATCGGTCTCGTATGGATAGCGCCACAGCAGCGTGCCCTTCTCGGGAGCGAGGCCGATTGCCGAGCCACCCGTGAAGGCGACGACCTGCTGCTGGCCGCCGACGTCGAGCAGCGCGGGGGACGAGTAGCCCGCGCCATCTTCACCCGCAGTCCAGGCGAGCTTGCCGCTCGCGGCGTCGTACGCCGCGACTGCCGCCTGCGGAGCACCGGCCTGGACAATCACGTGCTGGCCGACAACCAGCGGCGAGCAAGCCATCCCATAGTCCGCGGGCTGGCCCTTCAGCTCCACGGGGACGTTGTGCTTCCAGAGCAGCTTGCCGTCCGCGAAGTTCAGGGCCACGAGCACGCCCTCGCCCGTGTAGGCGAAGACGCGCTCGCCGGCGATCGTCGGAGTCGCCCGCGGGCCGTTGCCCATCTGGTTCTCGTACTCGCTGGCCAGCGGCGTCTCCCACAGCGGCGCTCCCGTCTCGGCATTCTTGGCCGTCAGGAACTGCTGGCCGTCCTTTTGCACCAGCGTCAGCAGCTTAAGGCGGCTGATCGCCAGCCCCGACATGCCGACGCCGCCCGGCACGCGCCACAGGACCTTCGGCCCGCCCTCGGGCCAGGATTCGAGCAGCCCCGTCTCGGCCGAGATGCCATTGCGATTCGGCCCCAGCATCTGGGGCCACTCCTGGCCAGAAGCCGACGCCAGCGCCAAGCATGAAACGACAGCCGCGGTGCAGATCGAAGTGTTACGCATGGGAATCGTCCAGGGCAGGAAAGGGGAGAGTCGCCGGGCAAGGGCTCTGCGAAATTATGGGCGCTCCGGCGGCTGGGAGGGAATGCCTCGCGGGTAACTGGCCCGTAACCGATTAGTGAACTTTGGTACTCTATTTGCAGTAGTGTTTCAGCTGCGCTGCGGCCTGCCATTTTGGCGCGGGGCCAGCCGGCCAATGCAAATCTCAAACACTAATAAGTAGTACTTAAGGGGTTCGCAGCACGTTCGCCACAACATCTTGAGCTGCCAGGGGTTGCGGCGAAAATTAAGCGTCAGAGAGCGAGTGCAGTCCACCTAACCGGGGCGTTGCCGAAGCCAGTCGCGTAACGATACCGTAACGCCGGCTTGCCGGCTGATGGGGAGGTGCGAAAACTATGGGCGGGCAAGAGTCGTCATACGAATAGTTTGCGACCACACGTGCGGGCGGCGGCTTGCCTATCTTTACAGGCGGCATTCTCTGGCGTCTTACAGGAATTTGGCCATGAAACGCATCTCTCTGGCGGGCTTGGCATTTCTGCTTCTGGGCAGCATTGCTTTTGGACAGGGCGTGCTGGTGGTGATCAATCCGCCGCACCCAGTGCCGCTGCCGCGGCCGATTCCCCGTCCGCGGCCGACGCCGCCGCCGATGTCGTACAAGATCAAGGAGCTGGACTACCACGCCAAGATCGTTGACCAGGTCGCCCAGGTGCAGGTGACGCAGTCGTTTGTCAACACCGGCAGCGCCGCGATGGAGGTCTCATTCGTCTTTCCGATTCCCTACGACGGGGCGATCGACCGGATGACCTTCATGGTCGATGGCAAGGAGTACGACGCCAAGCTGCTGGCCAAGGACGAGGCCCGCCGGATTTACGAAGGCTACGTCCGCCGCAACCAGGACCCGGCCCTGCTGGAATGGGTCGGCTACGGCATGTTCCAGACCAGCGTCTTCCCGGTGCCGGCGGGGGCCGAGCGCAAAGTCTCGCTCAAGTTCAGCCAACTCCTGCGGAAGGACCAGAAGCTCACCGACCTGATGATTCCGCTCTCGACGGCGAAGTACACGTCGTCGCCGGTCGAGAAGCTCTCGATCCATGCCGCGATCGAATCGTCGCAGGAAATCAAGAGCGTCTATAGCCCGACGCACAACGTGAGCATCCAGCGGCCGGACAACAAGCATGCGGTCGTCAAGTTCGAGGCCACGAACACCGTGCCCACGACGGATTTCCGCCTGCTCTACGACGTCAACGACGGCTCGCTCGGCGCGAGCCTGATCAGCTACCGGCCCGACAGCAGCGACGAGGGCTTTTTCCTGCTGCTGGCCAGCCCGGAGATCAAAGCCACCAGCGACGAGCGGCCGGCCAAGACGGTGATCTTCGTCGTCGATCGCTCGGGCAGCATGAGCGGCAAGAAGATCGAGCAGGCCAAGGAAGCGCTGAAGTTCGTGCTCAACAACCTGCGGCAGGGCGACACGTTCAACATCGTGGCCTACGACAGCAACGTCGAAAGCTTCAAGCCGGAGCTGCAAAAGTTCGACGATGAGACGCGCAAAGCGGCCCTCGGCTTCGTGGACGGGATCTATGCCGGCGGCAGCACGAACATCGACGGGGCGCTGAGCACGGCCCTCTCGATGATCAAGGACGACTCGCGGCCGAACTTTGTTTTCTTCCTCACCGACGGCCTGCCGACCGCCGGCGAGACTAACGAGGCCAAGATCGCCGCCAACGCGAAGCAGAACAACAAGGTCCGCACCCGGATGATCAACATGGGCGTCGGTTACGACGTCAACAGCCGGCTGCTCGACCGCCTGTCGCGCGACAATTTTGGCCAGAGCGGCTACGTCCGCCCCGACGAGAACATCGAGGCCCACGTCAGCCGGCTGTACGCCAAGATGAGCGCCCCGGTGCTGACCAATGTCGCCGTGAAGATCGACATCGAAGGGGCGGGCTCCGAGTCGGGCGGAGTGAGCCGCGTCTATCCCAAGGAAGTCTATGACCTGTTTGCCGGCGAGCAGCTGGTAATGGTCGGCCGCTACAAGAAGTACGGCATGGGCAAGGTCACGATCTCGGGCAAAGTCGGCAAGGATGAGCGGAAGCACGACTTCCCAGGGAGCTTCACCGAGAAGTCGGGCGACCAGAGCTTTGCCTTCGTCGAAAAGCTGTGGGCCATGCGGCGGATCGGCGAGATCATCGACGAGATGGACCTCAAGGGGAAGAACGACGAGCTCTTGAAGGAGCTGGTCGGACTCTCGACGAAACATGGCATCCTCACTCCGTATACGTCGTTCCTGGCCGACGAAAACGCCCCGGTGCGGCAGCTGGCCGATACGAGGCTGCATTTGGATTACGCCCGCCGCGAGACGGACCGGCTGAGCACGGCCGACGGCATCGCCGGCTTCTCGCAGCGGTCGGATAAGAACGTGCTGCAAAACGCCGAACGGGCCGCGCAGGCCGCGGCGCCGTCGTTCTCGCAGCCGGCGGGCGAGGCCCGCGGTGCGGGGCTGGGCGCGCCGGGCGCTCCTACGCCGGCAGCGTCATTGGCGGCCCGCGCGAAGAGCGGATTTCAGGGTCAAGCCGGAGCAGCTATCGCTGGCGGCGGCCTTGGTGGCGGCTATGGCAGCCCTGACGGCGGCCGCGTGTCGAACTACTTCCGCGACATCGACAGCGACCGCGAGGTTTATGCCTCCAGCGTGCAGAACGTCGGCAAGGAGACGCTCTACAAGCGCGGCAACACCTGGGTTGCCAACAACTGCAAGGACGTGGATCCCGAGAAGGACAAGGCCAAGATCAAGGAGGTCAAGCGGTTCAGCGACGACTACTTCGCCCTGGTCAA
>DASRJB010000546.1:0-5701 GCA_035649715.1 Pirellulaceae bacterium | reverse complement strand
CGCTCGCCGTCACCGACACGATTCCCATCTCGCCGGAGAAGATGATCCCAAGATCAAGGTGCTCTCGGTCGCGCCACTTCTGGCCGAAGCCATCAAGCGGATTCACCACGACCAGTCGATCAGCATCCTGTTCGACAAGGACGAGAATCAGCGATAACGTCCCTGTGGGGCAGACATTCTTGTCTGCCATGGCAGGCTGGAAAGGCCCGCCCCGCTTAAGCGAGGAGCGGCTGGATCACCTTCGCCGGCTCGACGCCGGTCAGCCGCTGGTCGAGGCCGAGGTGGCGGACGCTGAACCGCTCGTGGTCGAAGCCGAGCAGGTGCAGGATCGTGGCGTGCCAGTCGCGGAGGTGGACGGGGTCCTTGACGATGTTGTAGGAGAAATCGTCGGTCTCGCCGTGGATGACGCCGCCCTGGATGCCGCCGCCGCACATCCAGATCGTGAAACATCGCGGGTGATGGTCGCGGCCGTAATTCTCCTTGGAGAGGCCGCCCTGCGAGTAGATCGTACGGCCGAATTCGCCACCCCAGATGATCAGCGTCTGGTCCAGGAGGCCGCGCTGCTTGAGATCCTGCACCAGGCCGTAGCAGGGCTGATCCACGTCGCGGCACTGGTCGGGCAGGCGGCCGGCCACGTTGCTGTGCGTGTCCCAGTTGTTGTGATAGACCTGCACGAACCGCACGCCGCGTTCGACCAGCCGGCGGCAGAGTAGGGCTGTGTTGGCAAAGCTGCCGGGCTTTTTCACCGCGTCGCCGTACAGATTCAGCGTCGCCTCGGACTCTTTCGAGAGGTCGGTCAGTTCCGGCACGCTTGACTGCATGCGGAAGGCCAGCTCGTACTGTTCGATGCGCGTTCGCGTTTCCGGGTCACCGATCTGCTGGTAATTCAGTTCGTTGAGAGCCTTCAGGCCGTCGAGCGTCTTGCGGCGGACCTCGCTCGGCACGCCGGCAGGGTTGTTGATGTACAGAATCGGATCGCCCGCCGAGCGGAACGAGCAGCCGGCGTGCTGCCCCGGCAGATAGCCCGCCTGCCACAGTCGGGCGGAGATCGCCTGGACCTGCTCGGTGTTCGTCGGCTTGGCGACCAGGACGACGAACGTGGGCAGATTGTCGTTCAGCGAGCCCAGGCCGTAAGAGGCCCAGGCCCCCAGACACGGCCGCCCGGTAACCTGGTTGCCGGTCTGAATGTAGGTGATCGCCGGCTCGTGGTTGATCGCCTCGGTGTTCATGCTGCGGATGAAGCACATTTCATCCACCATCTTCGACTTCCACGGCAGCAGTTCGCTGACCCACATGCCGCACTGACCCTGCTGCGCGAACTTGTACTTCGACGGCGCGATCGGGAACCGCGCCTGGCCGCTGGTCATCGTCGTCAGCCGCTGGCCGCGGCGGATGCTGTCGGGCAGGTCCTTGTCGTACCACTCCTGCATCACCGGCTTGTAGTCCCAAAGGTCCATCTGGGGCGGTCCGCCGACCATGTGCAGATAGATCACGTGTTTGGCGTGGCCCGCAAAATGCTGCAAGCTCTTCGCCGGCTGCTTTGCCTCCGCCGCGCCCGCCTCGCTGCCCATCAGCGAAGCCAGCGCCGCCCAGCCCACGGCGTGCGAGCCCTGCTGAAAGAAGTGCCGGCGGGTGAGGTTTTGAGTGAATTCAGTGAATGGGTTCATTGCTCGTCGCCCGTCGGCTGTCCGTTAGAGTGAGAAGTTGATTTGGCTTCGGGTCGGAAGCCAATCTTGCGTTTGGGTGGGCCTGGCGGCGGTTCCATCATTCGCCGCAGTACGTCAGTGATCGCCGCGATTTGCCCGTCGTGAAGTTGAACCGTCTTGGCCAGCTCATTCAGATGCTGGACTAGTTCGCCGGGCGTAGCCATCAGCCGCCGCAGCCTGACGAAAGCCCGCATGATGCCGATGTTGACCTGTACGGCCCGCGGCGATCGCAGAACGCTGGAGAGCATCGCGACGCCGTGCTCGGTAAAGACCCACGGTAACTTCTGCGTGCCGCCGCGCACCGTTTTTGATGTCGCAATTTGCGACTTCAATTCCATAAACTCTTGCTGCGTAAGCTGATACGCAAAATCTGCAGGGAACCTATCAGCATTGCGCTGGACCTGCTCATTGAGCCGCTTGGTTGGCACCCCATACAACTTCGCGAGGTGCGCATCGAGCATAACCCGTTGGCCACGGACCACGAAAATGCCCCGCTCTAATTCGTGCGGATCGATGATCAGCGTGGATTTCGGCTTCGTCATTGGCTGCCTCCGCAAAGCAGCGCCGGCCATCGCGGCACGATTCGGTAGCCAGTGACGGCGCTGTGGCCGCCGGCGAAGTGCGTCCAAATCCACTCGACGGACTCGCCGTCTTCCGCTTCCGCGCTAAGCAGCGCAGGCGGGCGGAGGCAGTTGTCGCTGACGGGCGGCAGGATGCGAGCAGCTTCGCAGGCGTGCAGAACATTCATCCTGGCACCTTACTTGTTGAGCACTTCGTCCAAATTCATCAGCTCGTTCGCCAGCATCGTCCACGCCGCGAGCTGCGCCGGATCGAGGGCGGGATCGGCTCTCGATTCGCCGACGGCGATGAGCTGTTTGGCGTCTTCGGGATTGGCCTGATAGTGGGCGAGCAGATCGGCAAGCGAGGACTTGACGATGGCGTGTTCCGACTCTCGCAGAGTCCGAGCGAGCAGACGACGGGCGAGGTAGTCGAGGCGGGCGTCGTCGGCCTCAGGGGGCTGACGCCCCCCGCTCGCCTTCATTGTGTTCTGCGCCAAGTGCCGCGCGGCTTCGACAAACTGCGGATCGTTGAGCGTCACGAGCGCCTGCAGCGGCGTGTCGGTCCGTTCGCGGCGCACGGCGCAGGTCTCGCGGTTGGGGGCATTGAGGATTTCCATCGAGGCGGGCGGGGCGGCCCGCTTCCAGAACGTGTACATGCTGCGGCGGTAGAGGTTTTCGCCGCTGTCCTGCTTGTAGTCGCGGGTGTTGCTGCCGATCATCGCAACGGCCTCCCACACGCCGTCGGGCTGGTACGGCCGCACGCTCGGTCCGCCGAGCTTGCGGACCAGGAGGCCGCTGGCGGCCAGCGCGTAGTCGCGGACCATCTCGGCGTCCATCCGGTAGCGGGCCCCGCGCGAGAGCAGCCGGTTGTCGGCGTCCTTCGCCAGCTTTTCGGGCGTGACCTGCGCCATTTGGCGATATGTGTTGCTCGTCACCAGCAGCTTGAAGAACCGTTTGACGTCCCACGGCCGGCTGCCGTCGCTGGGATCGCGGAATTCGACCGCCAGCCAGTCGAGCAGCTCGGGATGCGAGGGCAATTCGCCCGCCACACCGAAGTCGCCGGCAGTCCGCACGATTCCCGTGCCGAATAGTTCCTGCCAGAAGCGATTGACCGTCACGCGCGTGGTGAGCGGGTGCTCGGGCGTGAGCAGCCATTGCGCCAACCCCAGCCGGTTCCGCGGAGCGAACTCGCCCAGCGGCGGCAGGGCGGCGGGCGTCGTGGCCTTCACCTGGTCCCGCTTCTGGTCGTACTCGCCGCGATAGAGAATGTGGGCCATCGGCTCGCCGGCCTGCTCGTTCATGACGTGGGCGACGGTGCCGCGGCCTTGGATGGCGACCTCGTCCGCCGCGACTGCCTTCAGCCTTGCATCGAGCTTGCGGCTGGGCTCGTCGAGCGACCGCAGCCACCAGTCCAGCGCCTTGGCTTTCTCGTCAGGCGTCCGGTCCTCGGCCTTCTTGGCGACGATCGCCTCCAGCTGGTCGGCGGCCGCCAGTTGCTCGGCCTCTTGCGGCGAGAGTCCGCGGCCAAACAGCCGCAGGTCGGCAACGGTCATGAACTGGAGTTTCTGGTCGGTGCTCCGCTGGCCGATCTTGAAGGGCACGGCGGTCTTGATCGAGCCGGCAAGCTTGTCGGCGGCGACATTCGCAGGCTGGAGCTTGCCGTCGTAATACACCTGGACGCCCGCCGCCTTGCGCGAGCCGTCGTAGGTGACGCAGACGTGCGTCCACTCGTTGGCCTTGAGCGGCGTCTGCGAGACGACCTTTAGGGCATTGTCGGGCCACTTATCGACGACGTGCATGCCGACCTTGTCGCCTTCGAGCCAAAGATCCCAGCCGCGATAGTCGCTGGCGTTGTCCATGCGCGAGAGGATCGCTCCGGTCTGATTGCGGCGGCCGAGCTTGACCCAGACGCTGACCGCAAAGCCGTGATCGGCCTCGAAATCGCCGGCGTCGGCAATCTCAATCGCCGGCGTCGTCGCCAGCGAGAGCACTTTCTGTTTCGGATCGCGGCCCGGCGCCCAGTTGATCGCCTCTTCCCGCGCCAGCTCGCGCTCGGCCCCGTTGACCACAAGCGTCAGCGACTTGCCTTTGCCCTCGTCGAGCGTCGCCTGCAGGGCCAGGCCTTCCTGCGGCACATACTGCCCCAGGTCCGCGGCCTTCACGCTGGCCAGCCACTCGTCGAACGCCGGCTGGGCGTCCCGCTTGCGGGCTTCGAGCTGAAAGCGCACTTCCACCAGCTCGGCTTGCAGTTCATCCCACCGCTGCCGGTCGGCAGCCGCCGGCACCACGACCACCGGCGGCGTGTCCTTGATGTTGCCGTCCTTCACGGCCTGCGTCGTGTTGTCGAAGAAGGCCGTCAGCGAATAGAAGTCCTTCTGCGACACCGGATCGAACTTGTGGTCGTGGCAGACTGCACAGCCGACGGTCATTCCCATGAAGACGAGGCCAAACGTCTCGGTGCGGTCACGGGCATACAGCACCTTGTATTCCTCGTCGATGATCCCGCCTTCGTTCGTCGTGATATTGCACCGGACGAAGCCGGTGGCGATCTTCTGGTCGAGCGTCGCCCCCGGCAGCAGGTCGCCGGCCAGCTGCTCCACCACGAACTGGTCGAACGGCCGATTGTGGTTGAAGGCGTTGATCACCCAGTCGCGATAGGCCCAAATCTCGCGATAGTTGTCGAAATGGATGCCGTGCGTATCGGCATAGCGGGCCACGTCGAGCCACTGGCGGCCGCGATGCTCGCCCCAGTGCGGCGACGACATCAGCTTCTCGACGACGTTCTCGTAGGCGTTCGCCTCCTTGTCGTTGACGAACGATTCGACCAGCTCCGGATCGGGCGGCAGGCCCGTCAGATCGAGGCTCAGCCGGCGGGCGAGCGTCCGGCGGTCGGCCTCCGGCGCGGGCGAGAGGCCCGCCGCTTCCAGCTTCGCCAGCACAAAGGCATCGATCGGGTTTCGCACCCACGCCGAGTTCTTCACCGCCGGCGGAGCGGGCCGCGACGGCGCGATCAGCGACCAATGCGGCTGATACTCGGCCCCTTCGGCGATCCACTGCTTGAGCCTTGCCTGCTGCGCGGCCGTCAGCCTCTTCTTCGTCGCTGGCGGCGGCATGACCATCATTGGATCGGCCGACGTGATCCGCTCCACGATCAGGCTCTCGTCGGTCTTGCCCGGCACGATCGCGCCGTACTCGACGGCTGCCTCGCGACGGTCCAGCCGCAGCTCCGACTTGCGGGCAGCACTGTCCGGCCCGTGACAGGCAAAGCAGTTTTCCGCCAGGATCGGCCGGATATCGCGGTTGTATTGAAGCTTGTCGCCGGCCTGCGCCTGAGCGGCCACGGCCGCCAGCAGCAAAGCCAATCCAGCGCGCCGATTCGAAAGGGCGTCGAGCATAGTTTCTTCCTGGATGTCGCGCGGCAACGAACTCGCCCGC